>CAZAVC010000486.1:0-1505 GCA_964488265.1 uncultured Fimbriimonas sp. | reverse complement strand
GCAAGCGCCGCACCCACGGCGGTGCCGATGCCACCCGCCACAATTCCGTTTGTTCCAAGAAGTCCGTGCGAGGCGTCAAACAGGTGCATCTTGCCACCGTATCCGTGGCAAAGTCCGGTGCTTCTACCAAGGACCTCGGCGAGAACCGCTTCCAGGTCGCACCCTTTTGCAAGAACGTATCCGTGGCCGCGATAGGTCGCGGTGAGATAGTCGTCTTTGTTCAGCGCGGCGCAGGCACCGGCTGGGACCGCTTCTTGACCCTGGGCAAGGTGCAGGGATCCACGAAGATCACCCGACTGAGACAGCCTTGTCAACGACTTTTCGACGGTCTCCATGGTGACCATCGTGCGAAAGAACTCTTCAGGAGAGGGTTGCTGAGGGGGCGCATATTCGCCGTTGACGCGCGACATCGCTCTAACCTTACTCGGATCGGTTGAAGGACGGGGAGAGAGAAAACGCTCCCTTCAGCGATTATTTCGAAGAAGATTGGGATCGGAAAAATACCCTGTGGAGTATATATAAAAGATGACCGACATGGAGAAGCAGTCTATCGACAGACGTCTGGCCCGATTGGAAGGACAGGTTCGCGGAGTTCGTCGGATGATTCAGGAGGGTGACTACTGCTGTGATGTCCTACAACAAATCTCCGCGGCGTCCTCGGCGCTAAGTCAAATCGGGGCTGCCGTTGCTTCGGCTCACATTAAAGGTTGCGTCGTCGGGCATGGTTCGGACAGTGCTCACGATCGAACTCGATCCATGACTCAGGAAGAGTTGCTCGACGAGCTGGATGAAGTGTTGAGTCGCTTGATGAAGGCGTGATACCCGTGGGAGTATTAATCGAGCGCGATCTGAAAATTGAAGGAATGACGTGCGCCGCTTGTGTGGCACGCGTGCAACGAGCCCTTTCATCGGTGGAAGGGGTTGAGTCTGCGAATGTGAATTTCGCCACTCATCAAGGGTTGGTGACCTTGCCCGAGACGATCGATACGGCGTTGCTCACCGACGCGGTAAAGGCGGCAGGATACAACGCAACGGTTATTGAGGAGGATTCGGAAGACTTTCTCGGATCCGCTCAACGGAAGGCGGCGGAGGAGCGAACCAGGCTCGAGCATCAAGGCAGGGAACTCCTTGGATCGGCTATCTTTACCATCCCCGTCTTCATCCTCTCCATGGTCTCGCACCACCGACCCGAGTGGCAAAACCTCTTGCTCTTTGCGCTCACTAGCCCGGTGATTTTTTGGTTTGGAAGAAGCTTTTTGCGGGCAAGCTGGAACGGCCTGCGTCACGGAGCCGCAACTATGGACACCCTCGTCGCGCTCGGTTCCTTGGCCGCATGGGGTTACTCCACTTATGCGCTGGTTGCCTACAAAGGGCACGCCCAAAGCGAACACCTCTACTTCGAAACCGGGGCGGTGATCGTCACACTCATTCTCCTCGGCCGATTCTTCGAGGCAAAAGCTAAATCTCGCATGAGCGATTCCATTCGTTCGCTCATGATCCTTGTT
>CAZAVC010000485.1:0-1525 GCA_964488265.1 uncultured Fimbriimonas sp. | reverse complement strand
TTTTCCCGTTCCGCCCTTGCCCGTTCGCATCTTCCGGGCGAGTTCGATCCACAGCTTCTTATCGAAACGGAACACAAGCTGAGCGTTCGCGCGCGACGGCGCCGCAACCCCCAACACCAAGGCCATAGACAGCACAAAAACGCGCGACCCGCGCATCTTATGGTTGACGCTTCGCGAGTCCCAAGGTTTCGCGGGCAAGCTCCAGTCCCGTCATAGCTTGGTCCAAGAAGGCTTTTCGACGAGATTCCACCTTGGCCCGCAGAGCATCTGATTGCTTCTGATGCGCTTGATAGGCGTCGAACAATCGGGCTGGAGTCAGACCTTCCACGGGCAAGGCAGAACCGAGATCGAGCTGCTTGGCAAAAGCAGCGACTTTCGGATCGTAGCTGATCATGAGGGGAGGGACGCCGACGGTGGTCGCCAAGATCCCGGCGTGAAGTCGCATGGCGACAACCGAATCCATCCGTGCCAACCGCTGTTGAACCGTGATCGGCGACCCCAACTTTCGCAACTGAGGAATACGCCCACCTTGTTGCTTGGAGATCGCGTCGATGATCGGTCCGTCTTCTACGGCATCCATCTCAACAAGTGTGGGGGCTTGCCCGGCTTGAAATACCAATCGACAGAATTCGCCAAAGAGCGCAACTTCGTTGACCCCCTTCTTGTCCAAGGGTCTCGGAGCGATCGCGACGGACTTCATGCTCCCCACCGAGAACGTTCCTCCTTCCTCAACCACGGGCGGGGGAAGCAGGAACGCGGAATCCGCTCCCAGGTGAACTTTGCTCTTCACTCCGAGCTCACGCAGTGCTTGGACGCTGCTAGGGTCTCGGCAAACCACTAAGTCGGCGGAGTTAAACGCCTGGGCGGCGGTTCGCTTACCCAACCAGGTAGAAAGCGGTCCCACGCCTTGACCGAGAAGAATTACCTTTTTGCCGTTCTTCTTGGCGATCTTGATGAGTTGAGCGTAGTACATGACGCTCATCACCGAAGTGGCATCCTGAAAAATCGATCCTCCGGGAAACACGAGTGCATCGGCGGCTTGTATCGCCTTTTCGACGGACTTCATTTCCTTTCGGGCGACACCTGGAATGTTGTACGTCCGATACGTTTCTTCCGGAAAGCCAGACAGAGCCGAGTACTCGATTTCTGGCCCAAACTTGTCAACGACGCCGAGCATGACCGCATCGTCACCGAGGTTTCCGCACCCTAAGTAGCCCGCAAGCAGAATCTTCGGCATATGACTGTTATTTAGGCTCCCCTTCCCCAGCCGCGACGGGTCGAAGACGACCTAGCCGTGAAGGCAAATCGATGGCTCGGCTGGAGAGTACCACCCAGCCCAGAGAGCCGATAGCCACGCCAAATCCGGTTCCCAAAAAAACGCGAAGCATGTTCACTTGGAACGGCGTGTGAATGTGGCAGAAGGTGTTCACCACGTCGGTCGACCCGATTCCGCCCAGCATGATCACGAGCGCAACCCATCCCGCCGCTCGACCCAGAAGCTGCCCGTCGTATTTTGCTTTCGCGT
>CAZAVC010000484.1:0-1561 GCA_964488265.1 uncultured Fimbriimonas sp. | reverse complement strand
GCCGTCTGCTCTCGCCGCGATCCTTTGCGCCTCGGTCATGAATGCTCCCGTAAACGAAAAGATCCAAGTGCCTACTTTGAACAATGAGTTGATCAATTCCAAGCTCATGGATGTGGCAAAGGCGGTGACTCTACAGTTCCGAAGCGAGAATTTGAAGCCGGACGAGATTGGCATATCCGTCTATGTTCCCAGCCTCAACTTGGGCGGGAGTTATCGGGGCGACGTTGCCATGTATCCGGCCAGCGTTGTGAAGCTTTTCTACATTGCCTACGGAGCGCATTTGCTCGATGCGAAGCAGCTCACAATGACTCCCGAACTGGAGCGTGGATTCAAAGACATGATAGTTGAGTCCAGCAACGATGCCACCGCACTGGTCCTTGATGCGGTGACTGGAACGACAGGTGGTCCGGAGCTGTCGGAGGGCGAACTCAAAGCTTGGATGGAGAAGCGCCGTTCCGTTAATCGCTGGTTAGAGGGTTTCGGCTTCAAAGGAATCAACGCGAACCAGAAGACTTGGAACGAGGGCCCATACGGCCGAGAGAGGCAGGGTTACGGCCCAAACTTCGAGTTTCGCAACTCGCTCACACCAGATTCGTGCGTGCAATTGCTCAGCTTGATTTCTGAAGGAAAGTTGGTCTCCAAAGATCGGACCGATTGGATCCTCGGTTACATGAAACGAGAGATCGTCGCCGATTCGAAGAATGCGGATAGCCAGTCGAAAGGATTCACGGGAAGCATTTTGCCTTCGGGCTATAAGCTTTGGTCGAAAGCGGGGTGGACGTCGACCGTTTATCACGACCTCGCTCTTGTTGAAACACCCGACGGTCGTAAGGCAATAATCGCCGTGTTCTGCAAAGGTCATGCATCTAATGAAACGATCGTTCCATTCATGGCGAAGGAAACCCTGAAAGCGATTGGGATTATTCGTTAATGAAAATGGGTCGCGCCTTCACATTGATTGAACTGCTAGTGGTTATTGCGATCATCGCGATCCTGGCGGCGATCCTCTTTCCCGTCTTTGCTCAAGCAAAAGAAGCCGCCAAGAAGGCAACCTGCACGTCAAATCTAAGGCAAATCGGAACCGCTTTCACCCTCTACCAGGCGGACTGGGACGATAGAATGCCCGACCGAAAAGACCTGAAGGCTTTGTTGCCGGGTGGGTACCGCCCTTGGACGACTTGGCCACCAAGCGACCCTCGCGGTGGTTGGGCGGCACAGATTCTGGACCCCTACGTAAAAGCCGAGATCTGGGATTGCCCGAGCATAAAAGGCTCGTCTCTTGGAGGGATCGTTCAGGTGGCTCAGGAGTATCCGCGAGCTTCGGGTTCATCGGCAACGGCTCGATATTGGGTTTGGCGCTTCGATCGAATTGACCCCGTCACGCCGCTCGATAACTTCTGGAATAAATCTGCCGAGCAAATTGTTGCCGACCTCCAGCAAGCGAACAACCCTCAGGTCGGTTTCCCTCAGGGCGTTGCGGATGTTGAGTTGGCGGTGGACCCTTACTTCCCACGAACCATCCCAACTGTCCCGGCTGTCGTTCGAGGAGTCACACCCCATC
>CAZAVC010000483.1:0-1581 GCA_964488265.1 uncultured Fimbriimonas sp. | reverse complement strand
ATGGTGGTTGTCACCTGACTCCCAGCGTTTCCGCCTGCTCCGATAAGTAGGGGTACGAACAACATGAGACGGGCAATGATGCCCAGTGAGTTGTTCGGATCGGAATCGGCTTGAGTCCCTACGTAGTGGCGCAAAACCGAACCGGTGAAGAACTCGGCAACGAACAAGATGACGAGCCAAGGCAAACGCCGTTTGACGAGTTCGAGAATGGAAAGCGAAAGATAAGCCTCGGCGTCTCCCGTAACACCACCAAACATGAGCACGTCCTCGGTTTGGGCTTCTTCAAGAACCTCCTGGGCGTCATCGGCGGTGACAATGCCGAGCATTCGGCCACGATCGTCCAGCACCGGAATCGCGCTGAATCCGTACTTCGCCAGTAAGCGTGCAACGTCTTCTTCAGGCATGGTGACGGGTGCGGTCACGGGCTCGGTGTTCATGACCTCTCGAGCAGTTCGGTCGGGCTCAGATCGAATTACCCGGCGTAGCGTGAGAAGGCCTAGCAAGTGCCGGTCTTCCGAAAGAACGTAAATGTAGTTGACCGTCTCGAAGTCGCTATCGGACGTATGCCGGATCACGTTCAAGACGTCAGCCATCGTGGCATCCGGGCTCACTTCCACGAAGTCTTCTGTAAGAAGCTGCCCCGCCGATCCCTCTGGGTAACTCAAGAGTCGCCGAATTTCCTGCGCGTCCTCTTCGGGAATAACGTTCAGCAGCGACTCGAATCGCTCCGGATCAAGTTCCTCACGGAGTTCGATCGCGTCATCCATCGGGAGGATGTCCAGATAGTGGGCGATGCTGGCGTCCGGGAGTTCGGTGATGATCGCCCGCGCAGTTTCGGTTGGCAGCTCAATGAGCACATAAGCCGTCGTTTCCGCATCCAGCTTTTGGAGAACGTGGAGGGCGACCTCCGTGTCTACTCGCGTCATCGCGTCCGCGATTTCGCTTTCGTGATAGCCATCGAGCGCCTCACGAATAACGTCTCGCTCCTTTACGTCGGCGAGTTCGATGAGTCGATCTTCTAAGGCTTGATCATCCGTGCGCATGGGATTCGTCTCCTTTGGTTTGAGTTCCCTGACGCTCAAAGGCATTAGGGGGATGGGCGGGGCGCTTTTCCACGCCGCGATTCAAACCGAGACGTGAGCGCTATCGACGATGACTGCTTGGTTCCATGGTGTTGGAGTAATGGAAATGAATTCCAGAGAATTGGCAAGAAGAGCCAATCTCGGGAAATCTCCTTAAATTTTGGCAGGAAAAACCAGGGGAAACACCCCTTTTCGTTCAATCGGAAGAGTTTTTGATCGTTTTCGGGGACTTGTCGCCCGTTTGGGCCGCGAGCTCGGAAGTGAGGCCGCGTAGCCGTTCATGAAGTCGTGGATTGACGGAAGGCGAGATGATCTGAAGGAGTTCTTCTGTTTGCGTCAGATATCGCCTCAGCCGCTTACCCTTGCGAGTGCGCGACGCCTCATTCAAGTTCGAGAGTCGGTCGGCCAGTTTGATCGCCTGCGCTTTCTTGCCCATTCCGCGAGGCGAAGCCACGCTCAACCGCGTCACCTGGACCCTGCTTGCCCTGTTTCTCGGCCT
>CAZAVC010000482.1:0-1593 GCA_964488265.1 uncultured Fimbriimonas sp. | reverse complement strand
GGCTTACCCAAAGCGAACGAATGCGTCGAATGGATGCGGAAAATGAAGCCGTTTGGGATCAAGCGGAGGCCACGTCCAGCCCAAGACTGCGACACATCTACCCAAGCCTCTTACGTGCACCAATCGAGGTGATTGTTTGCCCACTAGGGAAAGCGGTGAACCACGGGGGCATTTTGCGAGCCGCCGATTCCTTTCGGATTGAGCGGGTCACCTTTCAAAAGGAAGAAGATGGAGCCACCGACTTTGCGGGCTCCCGTGGTGCAAGGAAGTGGCAACCCTACCGCTGGCTTTCCGCTCTGGAAGCTGCCCAGCAAGCTAAAGAAGCGGGTCGAACCCTCGTCTCACTCACCTGGACTCCCGAAGCGGTAAGCATCTTCGACTTTGATTGGACCTTCCCTCTTTCCCTCGTCGCGGGTAGCGAGTGGCAAGGAGTCCCCGACGAGATCGTCGAGATGAGCGACCATGTTATTGCGATTCCCATGTTTGGAGCGACAGGGTCGCTCAACGTTGCGGTAGCGACTTCGATCGTTCTGAGCCAGGCAACCATGGCGTATCACCGAGCAAATCCCGATTTCATCCCGGCGAGGCCGGAGTCGCAACAGTTGCTTGGTATAGATAAGGCGACCCTCATAGGGGTCGAGCCCCTAGTGGACGTCGAGGATGTCGTTTAAGTCTCCGCGATACCCTTCTTGCTTCATCGACTCACGGAGGGTCGAACGTTGCTCGTCTGAGAGGGGCATAGGCGAAAACGACTCAGCAACGTAGATCTTTTGCGAGGCCGTCAGGATCATCTTGCGGAGTTCGTTCTCCTCGGTGAGATTCTTTTCCAACTCATTGCGGATTCGGAGAAGCATGATGACCGTGAACACGCAAACCCCAACACAAACCCACTGAAAAATCTGAAGGTTCTTTTCAGCGATTCTCGACCGAGAAGCTGCCGGGGCAGCAAAGACGGCGACAAGTGATGTCACACCCGTGATGAAAGCGATGTTCTTGTACTTTCCGAGTCTGCCGCGAGCATCCAACTGCTCCTGGCCAATTCGCAAGACGGCAGAGAGCGATCTCATCGTCGGGTCTGAGACAAGGCGGTCAAACGACTCCTTGATCTCTTCGATTGTCATCTTGTGATAAATGGCCATAGAACACCTCGTTGGGCTCTGCTTTCTTAAAGATAGTCTCTAGCAGCAAGCACGTCAACCACAACGTTCACCAGTTATTGAACCTTTTCCCGATCCAGCCCTTTTGCGGGCGGTGCGGTTCTTAACCTTGACCCACTCGGTTTGGGCACCCGAGCTATCGATAAACGCGCAGTCCCCAATCGGTTTTGATCATTACCGCCGACTCGAGATGAGACTCGTACTCATCTGTACTCACCGAAAACGCACCCAGAGACTGTAGATGTGGATTCATCACCTGAGCATCGAAGAGTTCAAAGCCTTGCTCACGGCAACGATTGATGAGCGCCCAAAGGGCTACCTTGCTCGCATCCGTCTCACGGTGGAACATCGACTCCGCGAAAAATGCCCCGCCGATCGCCAAGCCATAGGACCCGCCGACCAGAACGTCCCCGTTCCACACCTCGACACTGTGACC
>CAZAVC010000481.1:0-1594 GCA_964488265.1 uncultured Fimbriimonas sp. | reverse complement strand
TGTGAAGCCTTTGCAAGCTATTGGGATTCACTGGTGGATAAGAAATTCACCCCCGATGCAGTTCTCTCTGAATACGAGCGTCTCATTTTTGCGGCGAACCTATTGCGTGGCTCCCTGCTAGAGGGCGGTCTTGCCGGCTACTTTTTGGAAACGAAGGCCAACGTCATTCGAGATGCTCACCAAGCACTACAAGCACTGGCACTGGAGGAGCCGCTTCAACTGCTGAAAGAAGCCCAAGAAATTGCCCTGGGGGGTGCCGAGTTGCCAGACTCCGACGAGACTCTGGATCTGTTCGGCGAAGATCTCACCGAAGATGAGTACGTTGCTGCGATCGACGAACTGGAGGAGAAGCTCACCGCCGTTCAAGATCAACTTCTCCAGCAGGACGATGCCATTTTCGATGCCCTCAACCGGTTTGCAATCGAAAAAGGGCTGATCGCTGAGTAAGCGTGATCCAACCAGAACGCTGCCACGGGGGAGTATTCCCAACAATCGCGGAAAGTACCCGGTTCACCCAACGCAATAGGTAGCCTACGACCATGAAGCGGGTGCTGATCTTCGGCGGGACCGGACATATGGGCTTGGCGATCAAACGCCACTTAGACCCCGCTCGGTACCAGATCACCATCGTCAGCCGAAACCCGAAATCGCCTGGCGACCTGCAATGGGACGGTCGCACTCTGGGAGCTTGGACCGAAGCGCTCGACGGCTGCGACGTGGTGATCAACCTCGCCGGTCGACGAGTGCACTGCCGATACAACGAGGCGAATAAGAAGGAGATGATGGACAGCCGCATCGACTCCACACGCGTCCTCGGCACCGCCATCGGTCAGTGCAAAAACCCTCCTGCCGTGTGGCTGCAAGCCAGCACCGCCACCCTTTACGCGCACACCTACGGCCCCCCGAACGATGACGTGACCGGAGTGATGGCGGGTTCCGAACCGGACGCCCCTGCCGCTTGGAAGTACAGCATTGAGATAGGGACCAAGTGGGAAGAAGCGTTGAACCAGGCGGTCACGCCGAACACAAGAAAGGTCGCAATGCGCACCGCGATCATGATGGGGATCGACAAAGACAGCGCGCTGGATGTGTTCTCCGGTCTTACTCGCAAGGGGCTGGGCGGCAAGTTGGGTTCTGGCAAGCAGTGGGTGTCTTGGGTTCACGAGCTAGACATGGTGCGGGCTATCGAGTTCCTCATTGAGAGCGACCTCGAGGGTCCGATCAACATCGCTTCCCCGAATCCGCTGCCCCAGGTCGAATTCGCGAAAGAACTTCGGCAGGCGTGGGGCGTCCCGTTCGGACTCCCTGCCACCCCTTGGATGATCGCCATCGGCGCATGGTTCATGGACGGCGATTCCGAGATCGTCCTCAAGAGCAGACGAGTCGTTCCCAAGCGGCTCACCGACGCCGGGTTCCAATTTCTGTATCCGGAATTCGGTCCGGCGGTAAGAGACCTTGTCGCCAAAATGCGATGACCAATCCGTTTTAGAATCGCCTCTAATGAAACGGTGATAAGCAGGAGGTTTTCTTTTTCTCCTATCCGTCTCCTGATTTGTGGAGAAACGAACCGCCCTGATCCGACAGTATCGCGCCA
>CAZAVC010000480.1:0-1603 GCA_964488265.1 uncultured Fimbriimonas sp. | reverse complement strand
AGTACATCTGCTCAGCAATCCTTGACTAGGCATGGTCCGCGGTTTCTTGTTGGAACATTGAAGCTCCGGTAGCCGTACGACCGTCGAAGAATCCCACCCGCCGCCTTCAGATCGACCATAAACCTGCCCACAGTAGGCGGCGAACACATTCTGCCTGCGGAGATTGGTGGTGTAACCTGAGATTTCGAGAGCTTTACAGGGATGTCAGTTTGGAGACTACAGCTACTCGGCGAACTCAAAGTCACCGGGCTTGATCAGGAGATCAAGCGTTTTGAGTCCAGGAGAGCGGTTGCCCTTTTGGCTTACCTGGTCTTGCATCCAAACTATTCGCATCAGCGGGAAGTCTTGGTCGATCGCATCTGGCCTGAAGTCGACCCCCAAGTGGGCCGTAATCGACTCAAGCAGGCTTTGGCATCGCTACGCAGGCTTCTTGAGCCGCCCGTTCTCGCCCCAGGATCGGTCTTCATTGCCGATAAGCAATCGGTTCAGATTCGCCCCGGAAGCTTTAGCTGCGACCTTTTAGAGGTGCTCGAATCGCATGGCGCCTCTCTGGAAGAGTGGCAGCGCGAGGCCGAACTTCTCCCTGGGTTCTACGACGAGTGGCTGGATGGCTTCCGAACCCGCTACGATGCGATCCGGTTCTCGGTTTTTGAATCTGGGGAGGACGATGACACTCCGGTACCGGCAAAGGAGTCTCGAGTAACCACCCGGTTGCCGGAGAAAATCGGGCTTCAACCGGAAATTCGATCCTTCATCGGCAGGGATCAAGAGATCGAAGAGGTGGCCCCGTTGACGAGGGAGGAGCGCATCGTCACGCTCATCGGCATTGGCGGGATTGGAAAAACCAGCCTCGCCAATCGAATTGGCCTTGTCGAATCGGATCGAAGGGTGATCTTTGTCTCGTTCGCCGGGACTCCCGACCTTTCGATGTTCTATCACCTGGTCGGAACGCGAATCGGTGTTACGTCTCAAGATGCGAATCGGTTGCAAGACGTCGTGCATCAGGCGTTGGCTCTGGAACCAACTCTTTTGATCTTGGACAACTTGGAGCATTTGGCGGGCGAGTCCCTACAAACCATTCTCTGGGAAGTTCTCTCGGCTTGCCCCTTTCTCAATATGCTGGCGACCAGTCGCGTTGATCTAGGGGTTGGGGGAAGCACAAGGAACCTCACCTTCTTCCCGGTTCCGCAAGAATCGCAAGAAATCGAGGTGGTCTCTCAGTTGGAAAGCACACGGTTGTTTGTGGAAAGAGCTCGGAAATCAAGGGCCGATTTTCAGGTGACGCCAAGAAACCTTGGGGCTATGAAATCGCTCCTCAAAATGCTGGGCGGTCACCCTCTTGCCATTGAACTTTGCGCCTCGTGGGTCCCTCTGTTTTCGGTGGGCGAAATTGTCTCACGCTTGAACGAATCGAAGCTGGTTCTCGCTTCGAAGTCGGCGCAGTACGACCTGCGTCATTCCTCGCTCGACCAAGTTCTAGCAAGCTCGTTTCAACTTCTCAGTGCGGAAGCGAGGAATCTCCTCGTCAACGCTGCCGTCTTAAGAAGCTAAGCGACGTCCGCATGCCGAGGATGATTCGTTGGCCTCGTAAAAAATCGGATCA
>CAZAVC010000479.1:0-1624 GCA_964488265.1 uncultured Fimbriimonas sp. | reverse complement strand
CCAACTAACCGTCTCGGCCCCGGAATAACCTTCGAAACCCCGAGCAATGCGCTCGGGGTTTTTCGTTGTATCTTCCCCGCCTATTCCTCGGTAAAGTGAGGGCAGGATGAACACTCGCAAACTCGGGAAATCAAACCTGGAAGTATCGGAAATCAGCTTTGGCTGCTGGACCATGGGCGGCCTCAACTGGGTGAACGGCGTGCAGAACGGCTGGGCGAACGTTGACGAAGACGAAGTCACCGAGGCGATCAAGATTGCCATCGATGCAGGCGTGAACCACTTCGACAACGCCGACGTTTACGGAAACGGAAAGGCCGAGCAAATGCTCGCCCGAGTCTTTGATCGCCTTGGAGTGAAATCAACCGATTACGTGGTCGCAACGAAAATCGGTCACTTCCCTGGCACGGCGGCACACGCTTACGAGCCGGCGCACATCCGCCACCAATGCGAGCAGTCGCTCATCAACCTGAAGCGTGACTACATCGACGTTTACTACTTCCACCACGGCAACTTCGGGCCCAACGACTTCTATCTGGATGATGCGGTCGAAGTAATGAATCGCCTGGTCGAAGAGGGCAAGGTTCGAGTGAAGGGTCAGAGCGCGTACAGTGCAGATGACTTTGAGCGAGTGGTCCCCAAGGTCGACCCGGCAGTGCTTCAAAGCTGGGGTCACGCCATGGACGATCAGTTCATGCGACCAGGATCGCGAGTAGCCAACCTCATGGAAGCTCGCGGCATGAGCTTCGTGGCCTTCAGTCCATTGGCGCAGGGTCTTCTTCTCGACAAATACAATCCCGAGAATCCACCGTCGTTCGAATCGGGCGACAACCGCCAGGGCAAAGGCGGCTTCTCTGCCGAGTCGCTCGCTAAGTTGAAGCCGAAGCTGGAAAAGCTGAAGTCTCGATTCGGAGCGACCACGGAAGACCTCGCCGCTGTCGCGTTGAACTATGTGCTGGCGATGCCGAACGTTGCGTGTGCCATTCCGGGATTCCGAAACCCTCGACAAGCGCAATGCAACATTAAAGCAGCAGGCCGGTACTTGAGCGAAGAAGACGTCAAGTTCGTTCAAGAAGCCCTTCAAGGTTAAAACCCGGGCAAGGTTAAGAGATCGTTAGGTCCTACGGGTGAAGGGATGCCCGAAGGACCTACTTTTATGTTGAAAGTAGTTTTCTGGAAACCACTCCACCGAGAGTGAAGTAATACTTTCACGATGAGTCGTGGAAAGGAATCCCTATTCGGAGCGATCGCACAAGTAAACGACGTGATCTCTACCCATGTGCGACTGAGGTTGGACCTCATCGGCATAAGTTCCGCGACTTTTGATCTTCTCAGCGCCATCCACGCTGCCGATGGTCGTGAGACGCAGGCCCAGATTGGCCAACGCCTTGGTCTTAGTCGCGCCACCATTTCGGAGGCGATCACCGTCGCGGAGAGGTCTGGCTACGTCGAGCGAGTGGCATCTTCCACCGATCGCCGGGCAAATACGGTTCGACTTTCTGCCGCCGGGCACAGGATCATTCAAGACGTAATGACGGGCCTTTCTGAACTGGAAGATGCGGTTGTGGCGAAGCTTCGAGGCAAAGAAGCCTCGACAACGGTGGACAGTCTTCGCAAGCTCACCTCC
>CAZAVC010000478.1:0-1631 GCA_964488265.1 uncultured Fimbriimonas sp. | reverse complement strand
GTGCTGCTGACCATATACGCCAGGTCCTTAACATCCCATCCAGATGGACTCATCGCCTTTGCTCGCAGGGTCGGCCCTAGATTCCCGTAAAACCGCAACAAGTCAGGATCGTTCGAAGTGTCGAAAGGATTCGTAGCGAGTGAGTCAACCAGCATCCGGATAAACGAGTCATCCGACAATGGAGAACGGCTCAGCGCCAGTTCGGCTTCTTCTTCCAAGGAGAACGGTTCGGCTTGCTGCCGTAGGGCGATCTGTTTCTCCAAAGTGAATCGGTCATACGTTCCGGATCGGAGGTCGGAATAGTTCGCGGGGCGGATCACGATCCACTTCTCATCTTCATCCACTCTCGCGTTGAAAAGGTGGTGGAGGGGCGGATTTGCGGTTTGGAGTTGCTTGACGACGTCGATGAGGCCGTATCGGTACCACCCAAAGAAGGTATCAGGAACGAGCGCGATGAGGGCCTTGCCTTTTGCCTTGGCTTCTTGCTTCAAGAACTCGCCCACGTGGTACGCGAGCGGATCTTTAGCGGTGGGCGTACTCCACCCCGACCGCTGTGCGGTGGAAGGCGGGTCCTTTGGACCCTCGCCAAAGGGTTGCACTGTGCGCACATAGGTTTGAGTGTCTGGACTGAGGCGTTTCCAAGACCCGTCGTCAACTCCTTCCAGGTTGGGGTGGTCGGCAATGGCTTCGCTCTCGAAGTCCTCTCTCGAACTCTCCACCTCGACGACCGCCTGTCCCTTGGCATTGTAAGCGGTGAGGGTGAACGCAAGATACGGGATCGCTTGAACCACGATCTCGCTTGGGGGACCCTGGATAGATGCCACCTGCTCTGCAAGATCAATGGCTGAACCGTCAGGCTTGCCGGTATCGAGGGGCTTCCCACCCGTTGCCTTCGCCCATGCGTTCTGCTCTTGAAAGTAAGTCTTGACCGCTTCTTCCACTGCCTTTGGGAGGGGCGACTCGGATGCCGCCGGTTTCAAGGCAAAGATGGTTAGTTCTCTGCCGTTAGGATTCCTCTTGAAAACAGGCGCGATTGCCAAGAACATCCTGCACCGAAGCCTCCCCATCGGCGAGAGAGCGTTGAGTTCCCCTCGACGTTCTAGGAAGCGCGGTTTTTGGTCGTCTCCGTACAGGCGAGCGAAGTTTTTGATCTCCTTGATAAGACCCTGCGCGTACTCGGGCGTGAAGGGTTTGTAGGCGCGCACCTCTTCCTCATAGGCGTCGATCATCGCTTGGAACCGCTGATCCTCCAACTCCCAGTCACTACTGCTTTCTGCGTTACGCAGATTGAATCGATCCACAATTTTTTCGCCTTTTGGAGCGCTCAGCAACACCGACATCTTCTCAAGAAGCTCGGTTCGAGAGACATTCGGGGCGTACACCATCAGCGTCTCGTTGTGGAGTGGGTTGGGCGCGTTTACCTGCTCGCCGAGGGTGGTGGAGAGGCGATCGAGCGCCTTAGAAAGGGGCATTGGTTCTATGTCGACCGAGACCACCGCGGGTTTGCAGGCGATAGCGGAAAACGCTGTCGCGATGAGCGTGAGCGAGCACACTCGCCAAGAGACTCGGGGTTGGTCGGTGCGCATAGAAATCGGACGCCGGGCGAGGTCTGCAATCGTTAGTTGAACCTG
>CAZAVC010000477.1:0-1656 GCA_964488265.1 uncultured Fimbriimonas sp. | reverse complement strand
CGTGGTAATTTTGGGTACGACGGTTTTGGAAGGGGGTTCAATTCCCCCCGCCTCCACCAAACTTTTCGTCAGCCGATGGCTTAGTTCGATTGGTAAGCCACCGTTCGATTCCGACCTTCGGCTTTCGCTTGGTAAAGTGCCTCGTCGGCAGACTTCAGCATGACGTAAAGGTCATCTTGACCCTGTTCGGAGGTTGACGTTCCGATACTCACTGTCACCGCCAACCCGCCTGGGCGACACTCCGCGATGGAAGTGTGAATGCGTTTGGCAACCACCATCGCCTCGTCTCGCCCCGAATTCGGCAACACTACGGCGAACTCTTCTCCACCGTATCGAACCACCGTATCGTTCTGGCGAGCACTCTTGGTTAAACACGCGGCGATGTCCTTCAAGACCTCGTCACCCTTCGCGTGACCGTACTTGTCGTTCACCTGCTTGAAATGGTCCGCGTCGATCATTAGCACCGAAAAATGCCTTGCCGACGCAAGCTTGATTGCGCAAGACTGCAAGCTTCGACGGTTTCCAAGCTGGGTCAGGCTGTCCGTGAGCGCCTCCTGCTCCAGATCGTGGTTCTTTTGAGCCGTTAACGAGACTTGCACTTGAAGTTGGGAGTTGAGGATACGAAGGCGCTCGTGCGCGTCGCTGAGCAACTCAGCCGATTCCTCGGCACTGCGTCTCAATGCGATCAGCTCAGCCTCGAATTGGCGACGCTCGTCGGCGGCAAAGAAGAGCCATAGCACCCGGCGAGACCCCTCGACGTCCACGATCTTGGCGTTCGAATAAGCGGGCACCCGTCTGCCATCCCGGTGAAGAAGGTGAAAATACACCTCCTGAATGCGGCCCGTCTTCAGCAACATTGGCCACAAGTGGGTTTGACAGAAGATGCGGGCACCGCCCGAGAGAACCATGTCGATTTGGGCCCCTCGCAGGTCTCCTTCCGTCCACCCGGTGACACGACGGAACTCCTCGTTGGCTCCCATGCAGAGACCGGTCTCGGTTGTGAAAAGACCTCCACAGGGCAAGTCCTCTAGAAACAGAGGTGTCTTCATGGCACCTTTAACCTGTCACAGATCGGATAGCGTCAATAACAAGTTCGGGGTGGCTCATGTGTGCACAGTGTCCGGCAACCTCTAACATTCTAAGCTCACTTTTCGGCAGATGTTGATGCAAATATTCTCCGACCACCGGAGGGGCCAAAGTATCGTGCTTGTGCTGAAGGATCAAACACGGCGTTTGCACCTTCGGCAAGTCCTCTCGATTATCGGCAAAGAACGTGGCATGCGCGAAGTATCGGGTGGTATTTGGGTCGGTGGAACAGAAACTCTCGTGCAATCGCTGACCGGCGGAATCGCTTTCCCCACCCGCTACCGGAGCAAGAAGGTCTGCCCAGCCCATGAAATTCCGGTCGAGGAGTTCGAGTAGCTCCTCAAGGTCCTGTCTTTCGAATCCGCCAATGTAAGGGGGGTCGTTCACGAAACAAGGATTAGGACCCACCATCACTATGTGACGAAACAGATTTGGATTGACGATGGATGCCAGCATCGCGATCGAACAACTCACCGAGTGTGCCACGCAGATCACATTTTCAGTGATATTCAGGGCTTCGCACACCTCCAGAACGTCTTGGGCGTAGCCGCTGAGATGTCCGTAACGAAC
>CAZAVC010000476.1:0-1658 GCA_964488265.1 uncultured Fimbriimonas sp. | reverse complement strand
CCCGGGGTTCGGACTATCCTTTGAGAACCTCCCCTTGGCGAGTAGCCCAACTCTTGCGCACGCCCAGCGTATTCAGGCAACATCGGACTCTGCCGTAGCTCAGCTCGCCCAAAAGGAATCGAGCCCTCAGGAAGAGCTTCCAATCGACGATGTCCTCGTCGTGAGGAGCAAGGAGCCCGAATATCGAATCGAAACCGGGGTTTATATCTTTCGAGGTGGCGTTGAAGCAGAGTACGACGTCACCAAGCTGAAGAGTGACACGCTCATTCTCCGGGTGCCGACCGGTGACCCTGAAGTTGATTCGAAGCCGATTGACCTCCCGGAGTACGGAGTCTTTGGGCTTGTCCCGGAGGAAGGTTATGCCATGGGGGGAGTCCGAATCGACGACCCCGATGGGAAAATTTCTGCGGCAAAGCTCCGTTTCAAGTGGCAAGAGAAGGACCGTACCGCCATGGCGGAAGGCATCCAAGTTGAAATCGGTGCGATGCAATTGAAGGCTGCGAGAGCGGAGATCAAGCCCACAGGCTGGACCCTCTGGGATGTAGATGCGACGACTTGCCGAGAGAAGGTTCCGTTCTACCGGGTCCGAGTGCCGGTCTTCCGTATTTATCCTGGCCAGAAAGCGGTCATGGAGAAACCCCAGCTCAGCCTTTTGGGTGCGGATCTGCCTGTGATTCCAAAGCTCTCATTTTCGCTCGATAGACGAACGCAAGGATTAACCTTGCCGACGATCGCTAATCGTGCAAACGAGGGTCTTGGTCTGAGCTGGAACAGTGATATTGAAGTCAACAAAGACTTTCAACTTTACGCTCTGGTCAACACCTATGAGCGAATCAAGCCTCAATCGATCATTCTCCTCACCAACAACCGAATCCCGAATGCGGACTCTGACGCGCGAGTGACACCGCGCCTAGATATCAACGAGCGGTTCAGTTGGGGCTATTTCCGCAACGTCTACATTCGAACCCCAGAACAAGAGCACCGCGCCATGAGACAGTTGCGCGACACCTGGAGCGCGGGTGCTATGCAAAACATCGGTTCTTACGGACGTCTGACGGACTTCGGACCGGTCTATTCAAAAGAGTGGGAATTCGTGCGGGAACAAAGTGGTCCGCTCGGCGATGGGTCCTTCTATCTACAAGCTCGAACGATGAGCTTCGCGGAGAACAACGAAGCTTTTCGACGAAGGACGGTCCTTAACGCGTCGATAGGCTCACCGCTTCTAAAGTCGGGCAACCTCACCGGGATCGCGCGATTGGACGTCGGTTCGATCATCGGACAGCAGACCTTCTCGTTTATTGGAGCAGAAGGTGGGTTGGTGTACAAACCGCTCCCTTTCTGGGGGATCGGTGTTGGCGCGTACGGGTATGAGCTCTCCGGTCGAGCGGAGTATCGGGTGGATGAGTTTCCGTCGAGGCAGGGTTTGGTCGTACGGACCGACCTGCTGGGATCGTCCACGAAACTCTCGTTCCTTTGGCGCTACGACCCCAATCAGGGGTGGTTTGCAAGAGAGTTCCGGATATCTCAGGTGATGGGCTGCCTCGAGCCTGTGTTGGTCTACCGAAGCTTTCCGCAGGACTACCAATTCGGATTCACGTTCCGTTTTGATAAGTTCCTAGACATTCTCCAGCGTCGTAAATTCGATCGGCAGAAACGGG
>CAZAVC010000475.1:0-1662 GCA_964488265.1 uncultured Fimbriimonas sp. | reverse complement strand
AAGGAATCGTCTCGGGCAAGAACCTGAGCAACCTCGACCTGACTTCGGCCTCCGGTGCAAACGATGCGCTGAAGGTCATCGATCAAGCGATCGAAGAGGTCAGTAAAGCTCGGGGATCCATCGGTAACTTCCAACGAAACGTTCTGGAGTCGAACATTCGATCGCTCGGAACTGCACGAGAGAACCTCGCTGCAACCGAGAGCTCGATTCGAGACACCGACGTCGCTGCGGAAATGACCCAATACACGAAGTCGCAGATTCTGCAACAGGCCGGTCTTTCGGTTTTGGCGCAGGCGAACTCCGCTCCTCAGGCGGTTCTTTCGCTCCTCCGATAATCCTTCTATAGGATTACTGGGAGAATCGGCAACTAATCAGCCCGGTGGGAGTTCGCTCCTGCCGGGCTCTTTTCTTTCAGAATGGTTTCTCTTTCTTGCCCTATCTGCCGAACCAGAGCCTTCGTAAGTGGCTTGTTGGCGAGCATGGTTGGCAGTTCTCGAACTTCGAACTTGAGGGTTTTGTCTCCTTCTTCGGTGACGTACTTAACCGTGCACCAACCGCCTAGCCCAATGATGGAGTGGATGCCGAAGGTCCAGCCAAGGTGGGTCATGGACTCCCAGGTGAACTCATAGGTTCCAAGCTCTCCAAACACCTTGACGCCCGAGCTTGTCATTCTCAAGAACCCAACGTCTAGGTGAGCATCCAAGGGTGAAGTCCCTCCGCGCCAAGAAATCCCAACCCATCTATCCGAGGATTCAATCGAGATTCCTCTCCCGTTGAGCAGTTCCTCAAGCTCAACTCGCATCTTCTGGGTTTCCCAGAATCCGTACCGATCAATCGCCCACCAGCCCGAGACAAGCGCCAAGACAACGGCCGGAACCGAAACCCACTGGAGGTCCTTTGGGGCGAAGAGGGCAAAGATGACTCCAAGCGTATACAAAAAACCAAACGGCAGCGCTGGGATAATGTTCCCCATCCATTTCCGCTTTCGATTCCAAACTGATCCAGACATCAATCGTCGCGCCCAACCGGCATAATACACTCACCAAAGTCATGCAGAAACAGTTGGTTTCGGAGGAGCAGTTTGAACAGGGAGGATCTCTCCATGTCATTCGTTGCGCACCGGGACCCAGCACGGTGCGATCTCTGATCAAAGCCTTCGAATCGGATCGTCTGCACGGTCGAAAGGGGGAACTCGCCGATGAGGGGGTGATCACCTCTTTCGAAGATTCTTTTTTGCCGAGTTGTCGCCGTACCCTTTCGGAGAGTTCTCCCATTTCGGTCAGGTCGTTTGCCGATATCGTCCGACATCTGCACTTTCTAGCGGGCCTCGAGACCAAGCGCGTGGCCCCCGGGGCGCAGCAGATTGCCGCAATGCAGCAAGCCGCACCTCAACAAGCCGCCTTGGCAAACGCGGAAGGCGAACCTGCTGCATTTGATCAAGTTGCAGAGTTTGCCGGATTTGCCCGTGCCGCGGTTAAGACGATGCGCGAACTGCACGAGTTTGGAATCGACGCAGACACGCTTCGGCTACTTTCAAGTGGGGTCGATGTCATCGGCGATCCTCTTCCGGAAGAGCGTCGGCTCTCTGCCGACCTTTCCAAGAAAGTTCGCGATCTGGCGGGATTGAACGACCGGGCGGATGCGATCCTTTCCGAGATCGGT
>CAZAVC010000474.1:0-1708 GCA_964488265.1 uncultured Fimbriimonas sp. | reverse complement strand
GGGCGGGTGAGGGGTCCCCAATTCCCCTCCCAGGAGGGGAATTAGAATCGTCAGCGACAAAAAAACCCTCCCCGACCAAAGGGCCGAGGAGGGGTCGATACGACAAAGAGCGCTTAATACCGATATCGCTCGGTCTTGAACGGACCCTGTTGATCCACGCCGATGTAAGACGCCTGATCCGACGACAACTCGGTCAGCTGAACATCCAGCTTGCGCAGCTGCAACCGAGCCACCTTCTCGTCCAGAATCTTCGGCAGAACGTAAACGCCCGGTGCGTACTCGCCGACCTTCGACCACAGCTCGATCTGCGCCATCACCTGGTTCGCAAAGCTAGAGCTCATCACGAACGAAGGGTGACCCGTCGCGCAGCCAAGGTTCACCAATCGACCCTTTGCCAGCATGATGATGCGCTTGCCGTTCGGGAAGATCACGTGATCCACCTGCGGCTTGATCTCTTCCCACTGGTAGTCGCTCAGCGAAGCAACGTCGATTTCGTTGTCGAAGTGACCGATGTTGCACACAATCGCTTGGTCCTTCATCTTCGCCATGTGCTCGTGGGTGATGACGTGATAGTTGCCCGTAGCAGTAACAAAAATGTCGGCCTTGTCTGCGGCGTAATCCATGGTGACCACTTTGTAGCCTTCCATAGCCGCTTGCAGAGCGCAGATCGGATCGATTTCGGTCACCCAAACTTGGGCGCTCAGGGCTCGAAGGGCTTGTGCGCTGCCCTTTCCAACGTCTCCGTAACCGCAAACCACCGCGACCTTGCCCGCGATCATCACGTCGGTGGCGCGCTTGATACCGTCCACCAAAGACTCTCGGCAACCGTACAGATTGTCGAACTTGCTCTTGGTCACCGAATCGTTCACGTTGAACGCCGGGAACGGGAGCTTGCCCTCGGCTTGAAGCTTGTAAAGTCGCATCACGCCCGTGGTGGTCTCTTCAGAAACGCCCTTGATGTTTGCCTTGATGCGGCTGTAGAAGCCTGAATCCTCTTGCAGCTTGCGCTTGATGGAAGCGAACAGGAAGGTCTCTTCCTCGCTGGTGGGGTTCTCTAGGAAGGAGGCGTCCTTCTCTGCGTCGGAACCGATGAGCACCAGCAGGGTGGCGTCTCCACCGTCGTCCAGAATCATGTTCGGCGTTCCGCCGTCGTGCCACTCCAGAATGCGGTGGGTGAAGTCCCAGTACTCGGCAAGCGATTCGCCCTTGAACGCGAAAACGGGAATGCCCGCTTCGGCAATGGCGGCGGCGGCGTGATCTTGGGTGCTAAAGATGTTGCAGCTTGCCCAGCGAACTTCGGCGCCGAGTTCAACCAGCGTCTCGATGAGAACTGCGGTTTGGATGGTCATGTGGAGCGATCCGGCGATCTTCGCGCCCTTAAGCGGCTTCGCGGCGGCGTACTCCTCTCGAATCGCCATCAGACCGGGCATTTCGGTCTCTGCGATTCTGATCTCCTTTCGACCCCAGGGCGCAAGCCCGAGATCGGCGACATGAAAGTCGGTGCGTAACGGATTGTTGACGGTGTTCATTTGTTTTCTCGCTTGTAAGGCCCGCGGGGGTGCGATTTCACAAATGAAAAAGCGCCCGTGAACCCAAGTTCACGAGCGCAGTTGTTGCCGATCTCTCGGTTGGCCGAGCCTGGTCCTCTCCTCGAATCAACCTTCCTGCTCTGGACAAGAACGATGTTTCGGAAGGGATCGCAGCGCCC
>CAZAVC010000473.1:0-1710 GCA_964488265.1 uncultured Fimbriimonas sp. | reverse complement strand
CAACTCTTCCACCGACCGTTTCTCGTAGTCATCCGGAAACTTCGGAGAGGTGACCTGGTTCTCGTACGCGTTGTACGGAGTCTTCTGGTACCAAGACTCCGTTCGAACTAGGTAGAGGTTCAGCTTGCCTATGCCGGTCCCTTCAAACTCCCCGTCGATCAGGGCCTGATGGATGCCGTTGTCACTGGGCGAGTTTCTCACCAACACGCGCAAGAACAACTGCCTGGCGAACGAGCGTTGAGTAGGCGACAGCGACGACAACGGAACACTCGGAGCAGCGCGTTGCTCGGAAGTGAGGCTTCCGTAAAGTCGCAGTGCGAGCCACTTTTCGGTGTCGGGCGAACTTGGAAGTTTCACTGCCAACTGACTCAGACGAGAGAAGTCATTCAAGGAAAGGTTCGCCGCAAACGTGCCCCAATCCTCTTTCGACAGTTTCCCATCCACCACCTTGGATTCTGCCCATCGCAAAGTTTTCTCCGGTGGTTCCAACACATTACGCCAATGAGCGGCATCGCGAACGACCAGCAAACCTGAACCCGTGTCGGTCTTCTCCCAACGAAGATGGGCGAAAGTGGGGTCGTAGATTCTCGTCAACGTATCGTAAGCAGTGGCGGTGTTAGGACGGAGAGGATGGTTTCTCGCAATCCTTCGCGTTCCCTCGGCAATGCAATCCAGACCCGCATACAGGTTCAGGAACTTAAGCACTTCGCCTGCTCGGAAGTAGCCGCTCGGATAGTCTCCTCTAGGAATGACAGGAGCGCCTTTCAGTGGGTAGTTAAGGGTCTTCTTGATCTCTTCCTCGGTCTCCCACTTTTTCAGCGCCTCTCCGTAGGAAGTGCCATCCAGTCCGGTTGGACTCGAGGAAATCCCAGTGCCGCTGAACAGCGAGTTTTGCTCCCCCATCATCGGAACACCCAGCTTGTCCATGTTGGGTGACTGCACCGTGGAGATCATTGCGGAACGCGACCAAGGTTGAGAGAAGACGATGCAGAGGAATACGCCCTCCCGATTCTGGCTTTGGAAAAGAGCGTTTAAGTTCGGCTTTGTTGAAAGGTTGGACGCGTTGCTTGAGGTGTAGAAAACATCACCTTCTAAGAGCCGCTTTCGCTCTGCGGCAGACATTGCGCTTGCCATGATCAAACCCGTCTTTGAACCCATTCCCGGAAACGACATTTGGGTGAGCACTTCGAACGCCCTTTGATACTTCTCATATCCCTTTGAGGCTGGATCGATTCCTCGCGTTTTTGTGTTCCGCCAGTTAATGGCGGCTTGCATATCGACATTGTCACCGCCAAGTTCCTTCAGCGCATCCGCCGCTAAGAAGAAAGCTTCAATCTTTTCCAAGCCTTCGGCCTCGTCGAGTTGCCGCAGACGATCTTCTAGGTTTCGCTGCTGGGTCTCGATCTCGAATCGATAGCCCGTGTCGGTTTTCTGCCAGTAGCCTCGCAGAGCGTCGCCGACCCCCTTCAGAACTCTGTTCAGGGGCAGGTCGTCGACAAAAATGTCTAGCTTGCGCTCTCGGAACGGACGCGGGATCTCGATGTTCACCCCGCTGGCGGCTTGCAGCTTGGCACCGAACTCCTCCATGGTGATGAGCTCCTCGCGCATGGTGATGGGCTTGTTCGCACTTTGAACAACTATGCCGCCCATATTCGAAACGCCAACCGCCAACGCAAGAAAAAGTCCCATTCGAATATCGATCCCCTCTTT
>CAZAVC010000472.1:0-1735 GCA_964488265.1 uncultured Fimbriimonas sp. | reverse complement strand
GCCCTTCAGATAGGTCATCTTTCCGTCCCCATCGTCTGCACCCTTTGAACTCAGAGCAAAGGTAAATGTGCGATCGTTGTAGCCCAGGGTCCAACCCTTCTCAAAGTTGCCGTTGTCTTGCATCACCCCGGTGAACGATCCGTAAGATGTTCCGGTCTGAACGGAGGCCCAGGCCTCCACCGTAAACTTTTGCTTCGGTAGGTATTCGGTAACCGACTTGAAGTTCTCGGCGATGTTGAAGAAGTTTCGACCGTCGAAGCGCAGACACTCGCCAAGGGCGGTTTGAGCGGGCTGGAAGTTACCCGTCGATTCTGCATTGGGTCCAAGTCTGGCCTTAAGCGACCCATCGACTACATGTCGAGGAGCAATGTCCCAGGCTGCGATAGGATCTGGCCCATCGTGAACGGCAGGAAGGAGGGCAAGAACGACGGAAAGGAGACCCATTGCCTCAGAACAATACCAACCCGTCTACAGGCTGTGTTAGTTCTTTACCTCTCCTTAACCCAAGTCTCAGAAAGACGTGATGCTAGAAAGATCAGGTGCCTCTTTCCAGAGGCACCTGTAGCGGACTACGCGCTTAGGAAGCGGGTGGTGTCGCGGACATCCAGAGTGCAGTGCACAGGACCGGGTCGTTCCGTAATCGGTTGACCGTGGATCATGCTGACCAAGCCATCCAGTGCCCTATCCGCGATGGCCTCGGTGGGAACTCGGACGCTGCAAATTCGAGGGGCGATCCACTGATTGAAAGGCGATCCTCCGATCGAGATCAAAGAGAGGTCCTCGGGGATTCGGACGCCCGTTTCCTCACGGAGTCGAACCACTTTCGCAGCTACTCGGTCCGTTCCCGCAATCATGGAGGTGTACGGCAGGTTCCGCATCTCCGCTGCCAGATCGTCGCAACCCGTGATGCTGGTGGTCATGCCATGAGCTTGCGCCGCATCGTGGGCAAAACTAAGGATGCCACCCGCGATGACCTCATCGGAGAGATCCTCAAACCCGGCCAGACAAATCGACTTGTGGCGAAGTTCTTTCAGGCGGTGGAGAGCGAGTCCAACCGCTTCTCGCAGATCAAACTGAACCTTCACCACATTGCCCGGACAATCGTTGATGCTGGCATTGATGACCACCGAGGGCAAGCCCACTTCGGTGATCGACTTTCCAGAATTCGCCGCTAGAGCCCCCGGCAAGTAGATAATGCCGTCGAACAGATCGCGAGGATTGCCCCCGGGAAGCGTGGCGCAGATGGCAAGACTGTAGCCTCGATGCGTAGCAGCGGCCAGCAGACGATCAAGGAGAAGCGTATCGGTAAGACCTTCTTCTACCAGGCTCAACGGATCGCCCGTGAGCAGGGCAATCAAGCCCGTTCGACGCGAGTGCGCGGCTCGATTGGGCGCAGAGACGTAATTGAGCACAAGAGCCGCTTGCCGAATTTGTTCGGCCTTGAGCGCGCTGACTCGAATGGTCGATCCCTTTCCGTGTAGGACCTTGGAGACGGCCCCAATAGAAACCCCGGCGTAGTTTGCTACATCCTGAATGGTGACGCGCCGCTTCTTTGCGGGCATCAAGGCTCGCTCTTCCTGTTGTGTGGTGTCACTAACCTCGTTGTGTATTTCGGTGGGATCCATTGTTTGCAGGTCCTCCACCCTCAATATATCACTTGCGTTCACAGATTTCAGTGAATCTAATAATATATTTGCTAACGATTTAAGGATGTGTCCTTACAGTAGGGCGAAAT
>CAZAVC010000471.1:0-1756 GCA_964488265.1 uncultured Fimbriimonas sp. | reverse complement strand
CAGCGGCTTCCAGAGTGGTTGACAATTCGCTTGCCGCGACCCGACACCGTAAAGGAAGTCGAGCAAATGATGCGGGCAAAAAGCCTGCACACGGTCTGCGAATCGGCCCGATGCCCCAATCTTCCTGAGTGCTGGAGCAAGAAGACCGCCACCTTCATGATCCTGGGCGATACCTGCACCCGATCGTGCGGGTTCTGCGCGATCAAGGTCGGCAAGGGTCTCACCGTTAACCCCCACGAGCCGGAAGACGTGGCAAAGGTCGCCGCAGACTTGGGCCTGAAGCACATCGTCGTGACTTCCGTTGCCCGAGACGACCTCGCCGACGAAGGGTCGGTACAGTTTGCCAAGACCATCGAAGCGCTGCACCGGATGAATCCGCTTTGCATCGTAGAAGTCCTCACCCCAGACTTCAAGGGCAAGCGAGATCTCATCAAGAACGTCACCGACGCAAAGCCAGAGATTTACAACCACAACATCGAAACCGTTGAGCGTCTGCACACCATCGTGCGACCTCAGGCGAAGTACGACCGCACCATGGACCTTCTCGCTCTGGTCAAGGAACTGGACCCAGGGATTTACACGAAGTCCGGCTTGATGCTGGGGTTGGGTGAGACCCAAGAAGAGGTCATCTCCGTGCTCAAAGACCTTCGAGCGGTCGGCGTTGACGCAGTCACCATCGGTCAATACCTTCGACCGACCATGCGGCACCTTCCGGTGGTGGAGTACATCCACCCCAACGAGTTCAAGGAGTACGAGAAGATCGGCGAAGATCTCGGCTTCTCCTTTGTGGCGAGCGGACCGTTTATTCGATCCTCCTACAACGCCATCGAGTTCTCTAAAAAGGTCATGGGTGATCGACTCGCGCAGCTAGACGACGAAGAGCGAGCGAAGTGGCTAGGCGATCTGGAAGCGCAAGCAGAAAAGCCAGAAGCACCCAAATCGAACGTTAAGTTCGAAAACTCGGTCCCGTCACGCGTCTAACTCTTGTAACCTGAAAAGACGAAAGCAAGAGTCGTCCCAAAAAACGACTCTTGCGCTCTCTTGGAAGAGGGTAATTGGTTTAGGCTGGGATGCTTTCCCGTATTGCGCGCGTTGGAATCTTTTTCGTGCCGCCGATCTTGATCGGCGTGCTTTCCGCGTCGTACCTCAACGACTGTTTCGAACTCCTCCAGTCGCCTGGCGTTGGACTCAAGATCCCCCACGAAACTCCCGGCGGAACGCTTACAATCGAATCTCGAACCGTGAGCTTAAACGTGGTTCGCGGAACCGTAGAGCTAAGGGGCCTAAAAATCACCAAGCCCGATGGCAAGCTCATGGCAGGGGCGGAGCGGGTCTTCGCGACCGGGCTCACCTTCCTGACCGGGCTCCGGCCCAATGTTCTCACCGAATCGCTCCGGCTCAACGCCGTTCGCCTAGAGGATGGCAAGTTCGAGCACGAAAAGTTCTTTCCGCCGGAAGAGAAAGGTGGCGATCCGGTCACCATTCGTGTGGAGGCGAGGGACTCTCGCATCGAGCTTCAAGATCGAACCGCCCTTAAAAAAGGGGCGCAAGCACCCACCGTGTTTCGTGTTTCGAGTCGGCGATTAACCGCCTCGCTCACCGATAAAGCGATTCAGGCTCGTGGCGACCTAAAGGTGAACAACACCTTCGCGGGTCTGCTGGATTTGAGAACGATCCAGAAAGAGGTTCCTCCCAAACCCGGCAAAGACTATTCCACCCGCGAAATCGATGGTGCGATCGTGCGCTTCCGCAATAT
>CAZAVC010000470.1:0-1778 GCA_964488265.1 uncultured Fimbriimonas sp. | reverse complement strand
GGCTGCTCGTGGCTTATATGCTCAGGCCTTTCTAATGAGGACCGTTTTGCCAGGTGTAAGTTGATATTTGAGCTTTGTGGCTTTGCAGATCTCGTCCAGCGCGTACTTCAGCGATGTCTCGAGCATGAACGCGTCGAGCTTCAGATTCGGCACGTCCTCGGCCACGATGATCTCCACACCCGTTTGCATGGCGAACTCGGTGAAGACGGCTCGAATGTCGGCCTTGGTCATGCGAGTAAGAACTCGTTTGGCAAGGGGCGATTGAATGCGTTGGTTACGGACCACCATCGGATTCTTCTCGGGGGTTGGGGATTGGTTTTGCGCTCCCATCGGCTCGACCTTGGCATCTGCCTTCGTCTTTGCCGCAGGTTTTGGACTAGGAACGATCTTTTGGGCAGCCGAACCGGTTGTTGCGCCAGGAGTTGGCGAAGCGGCTCGCGCCTTTACGACGTACCACACGCCTTTCTTCTTCAGGAAGCTCACGTCAGCTAGTCGGCTCAAGATATCCAGCGCCGTTCCAAACGGAACATCGGAGATGGAGAGGTAGATGTTCTGCTTGACGTTGGCCTCGATCACATACTCCTGACCCGATTGCTCAAAGAGCTGCGAAATCACTTCTCGGGCATCGCCGCCTTTGGATCGGAGGGTGATGTTTTGAATGTAGGCCTCAGATCGTGACGAAGGGGACGCGCCCAGATCTTCGCCGGCAGCAACCGCGGAGGTTGCCACGCCCATGAACGACACGAGAATGGCGAGTGTTTGGATGGTTGATTTGATCTTCATGGTTGTCCTCCTTTAGATGGGATTGCCGTTTTCGTCATAGACCTTGATCCCTGTCGAAGGGGTGGCTGTTGCCTTAGGTGCGACGAATCGTTGCGCTGCTGTCGAGGTTCGCTTCTTTGCGGTGCGCGTTTTGCGCTTGCCGGTCTTCGCCTTGGTCGCAGTCGTTTTCGTTGCCCCAGACTTGATGGTCGGAGTCGACTTGGTGGACTTGGACGATGCCTTCTTGGTCGGCTTGATGGCGATGACTTCGTTCTTTGCTGCGGCTGCTTTTCGGGCTTTGATCCGTGCGAGTCTTGCCGCGCGAGCCTTCTTCATCTGAGCAATAACCGCAGCTTTCTTGGGATCAACCGTTTTCGAACCCGTCACTGCGTTAGTGGTGGAGGTATCGGTTGCCTTGGAATCGCCCTTGGCAACGGCATCGGTCTTTTTACTCTTCGCGGATGCCTTGGTCTTTTTCGCCTTAACTGCCTTGGCAGTTTTGGCCGTAAGAGCCGCGTTCAGCTCGTCATTGGAAACCTTTTCACCGTCTCGTCGCTTTCTCCAAACCTCACCTTTCGGATTTTTCTCCTCCGCTTTGTTGGTCACGGGCTCCTTCGCAGCGAAGACTTCCGATCCAGCGGCATCGGCTTTCTTGCCCATGAGCTTGGTGGGGTTCCCGGCCACAAACGCCATCGCGCCGATAACGGTAGCCAGTGCAATGCTGGTGAGCACAGGGCGAGCGTAGACTCCGAGTCCTCCCGGAGCTTTTGCCGCTTGGCTGAGCGCTTGCGGAATTTGAGTCTCTGCGTCTGGCACTTGTCGAGCCAGTCTCAGGGTTTCGAAAATGCTCTTGCGAGGTGCCTTTGCAGGTTTTGCCGCTTCGGTCACGGGGGCACTCTCTGCCTCGGCTACTAGGGCGGGTTCCGCTGCAGTCTCAACGACGGAAGTTGCTTCCCCTACAGGCTCTGCTCCGGCATTTTGACGATCTAGGAACGCCTGAATCAGCGGGTTCTCGG
>CAZAVC010000469.1:0-1808 GCA_964488265.1 uncultured Fimbriimonas sp. | reverse complement strand
CGTTTCTTAGTTTTTCCTGGTCAAATGCCCCACTAATGAAGCCTATTTCACGCAGTTGCGTATCCTTCCATTGATGGAAGTAGTGCGATACCAACCGGGCGAAGCGATTCGCTGGTTAGAGACCGAGGCCGACCGAATGAGGCGAGAGGCCACCCAAAAGGGAAAAAATGCCGTTCAGGGCGGAGACCACGAGGGCGGAATCAAACAATCGGTAGCGAACGTCGCCTCTGCGATCTTCGACTTCGGAAAGAGCGCCTACGCCGAAATTGCCCACCTTCGCGCCAAGGCGGGCGAATATGTGCTGCTGGACGAGCAAATGGACGTGGTTTCAGGCTCCAGCATCAAGTCTGTCAAATACTCCGACGTCAAGAAGATCGTGGTGGCGAAAGACAAGGCCACCATCCACTTCTCCGGGCACACCGTATCCATCAAGCCTTACGCCTATCTCAGCGCCGGACCGTTGAAGGTCCCGGTAGGCTGGACCCGGAACGGCATGGAAGTGCCGTACTACCTACTTTTAGAAGAGCTAGCCGCTCGGTGCGGAGTCGATCTCGAAATCGCTTAACCGGCAGAGGCCCTAAGCCCGAGTTCTAGCCCGCGAAGCTCGGCGAGTCCGCGAAGCCTGCCGACGTAGGAATACCCGGGATAAGCCTTTGCCGTGTTCACGTCCCCATCCATCGCATGCCCATGATCAGGCCGCATCGGAATCGAGAGATTCCGACTTTCGCAGACTTGAATCGCTTCACGCATGACGTCCGCCATGCGTGAGCTTCCGGCGAGGTGATCGTCTTCAAAGAAACTCCCGTCGGGTTCTCGAGTCACGCTGCGGAGGTGGAAAAAGTGAATTCTCTCGGCATATTTGCCCACGAGATTCGGGAGGCTATTTCCGGGGTGAGCGCCGAGCGATCCGGTACAAAACGTCAACCCGTTTGCCATTGAAGGAACCGCTGCAAAGAGTTGATCGAGATCTCCTTCCGTTCCTGCAATTCTCGGCAGACCAAACACCGGGAAAGGCGGATCGTCCGGATGAAGAGCCATCACCACGCCTGCCTCTTCCGCCACCGGGATCACCTCTTTCAAAAAGGCAATCACATTCTCGCGAAGCCGGTCGGAGTCGATCTCGTCATATTCGGTGAGTCGCTCCAGAAACTCTTCCGGAGTCAGGTCTTTCACCGTCCCCGGCAAACCCAACAAGATGGTCTTCACCAGTTCTGCTTGCTCCAACTCGGATAAGGATTGCCAGCGTTGCTCAGCCTTGGCTCGTACATCGGCGGAGTACTCCTCGGTCGCACCGGGTCGCTTGAGAACAAACAGGTCGAACGCCGCCGCTTCGATGGCGTCGAATCGGAGAGCAAGCGCTCCGGTCGGCATGGGCATTCGTAGGTTCGACCGAGTCCAATCAGTGACGGCCATGAAGTTGTAACAGACAACGTTGATTCCACACGCCCCCAAGTTTCGAAGGCTCTGCTTGTAGGCGTCAATGTACTTCTGGAAGTCGCCCGTTCGCTGCTTGATGCTCTCGTGCACTGGGACGCTTTCCACTACCGACCACCGCATCCCCTCGGCCTCGATAAGGGTCTTGTGGGTTCTTATCTCCTCAACCGACCACACGTCGCCCGGCGAAAGTTGATGAAGCGCGGACACGATTCCAGTGGCTCCGGCTTGCCGAATCTGCCGAAGAGTGACCACGTCTCGCGGTCCGAACCATCGCATGGTTTGTTCAAGTAATGGCATGGCTATCTTCCCGCTCCAGTCGTTCGGTTCATGAACAATTCGAGGGTCTTGCGGTCCGGTGCCCCTTCCCAGTC
>CAZAVC010000468.1:0-1816 GCA_964488265.1 uncultured Fimbriimonas sp. | reverse complement strand
CCGATCGCTCCTGCGGCCAATGATCGGAGCGGAAAAGGTGAGCCAACTTCAGTTTGTTAAGGGAGACCTAGAAAACCTCATCCAAGGTTCCCCCGATCTTGCGGATTACGACGGTGTTGTGCATGCGGCAGCCCTTTTTACGGACTACTACAGCAAGGGTTCGAGTTGGGAAGCCTTTAAGCGCGACAACATCGATGCGACGCTTGCCTTGTTTCGTGCGGCACAAGTAGCGGGGGTTCGGAAAGGCGTCTTTGTGTCTTCAGTGGGTGTGTTGCAGAACCAGAGCGAAAACCTGCTCGACCCCAATTCCATTCAAGACCTTTATCGGCGCTCCAAGATCATTGGAGAGAAGGCTCTTTTGAGCGATCCGGTGGCACAGCAGATGCAGATCACGGTGGTGAGGCCAGGATGGATCTTTGGTCCGAACGATGTTGCCCCGACCACCACCGGAGCGATGGCGAAGGAGATGCTGGAGAAGGGTTCGACCATGATGATGAAGGCCGATAAGGTCGCTATGGTCGACGCTCGTGACGTTGCGTCACTCATCGCAAACGCCATTGAAAGAGATCACGGCACCGAGACGGTGAATGCAGTGGGTCACCATTTGTCAAGCTATGAGGCGCTCGACCAAATCGCTTCGCGTTTCCCAAAGGCGAAGGTAGTTGGTGCCCCGCTCGCGATGGGGTTGTTCCTTGGATCCGTTTTCGAGCTTCGAGCCAAGCTTTTCGGAATCAAGAACCCCATGCCCGTGGAAGGGATCAAGTTCATCGCAGGACCTCTCATCGTTGACAACCGGAAGTCGATTGAAAAGTACGGCGTTCGATATCGCCCCTTTGAAGAAACCGCTCAGGACATCGCCGACTACTGGATGTCTCTCACCAGCAACTAATAAAAGGCGAGAATCGCCCACTTTATCGAGAAAATCCCTCCGTGCGAACCTGCAGGAGGGATTTTTCGCATTTCGGAAGGCTTCTTGTGCGATTTTGAAGGTGCGCGGACATGTGGTTATGAAAGCGAGCAAAGCATGGACTTCAAAACCGACCTGGAACTGTTGCGAGACTGGAAACAGCAAGGGAGCGAACCGGCATTTGCCGAAGTGGTTCGCCGCCACCAGTCATTAGTGCTCGGTGTCTGTAAACGGTGGAGTCCACAACTTGCGGAAGATTGCGCTCAGAAGACGTTCATCGTCTTGGCTCAGCGCAGCCCAGTTTCAAAAGAAACAACAGGATCGGTTGCGGGGTGGCTCGCCACTACCGCCAAACAGATTTCTTCAGCCGAGAATCGCTCGCATTCAAGAGAGTTACGCCGCCAATCACGCTGGTGGAAGGAAACCATGGACACGCAAGAAACGCATCGCGAGCCAGACCCGCTCCTGGTGGCACGCATCGAAGGAGGACTTGAATCGTTAAGCCCCGAAGATCGAGAAGCACTGCTTCTCCACTTCGCCGAGGATCGCCCTTACTCGATGCTTGCAGACCACCTAGGAATCAGCGAGAACACCGCTCGCATGCGCGTTCAACGAGCGCTCGACAAACTCCAACGACGCCTCGGTCTCAGTGCTTCGGCATTGACCGTCGGGCTGAAGGGGATCCCAGTCGCTTCCTCGGGAGCGGACTTTGTCGATCTTTGGACTTCTGCGGCCATAAAAGCTCCTTCCCTCTCGCCGATCGGCAACGCGTTGCTCGGGATCACTCTTATGACAAGCGCACAAAAGATCGTCGTTGCCGGATCGGCACTCGCCCTTGCTCTCCTTCTCGGCGCGGGCGGAACAGCCATTGCTACCCAGAGCCGGAAACCAGACCCAACCAGAGACAAG
>CAZAVC010000467.1:0-1825 GCA_964488265.1 uncultured Fimbriimonas sp. | reverse complement strand
ATTCGCCCTTGGTTCATCTCACTCACCCGTGTTGAGATCACGCCTGTCCTTGACAAAGAACGAAAAGCTCTCCTTTCAAGCGATCCTCATCCCCGCGAGCATCCATTTTTACGCGATGCAACCAGCGCGTTGATCGCCACTCAACGAATCATTCGGCTGAGCGAAGAAACGGGCCGACCCGTTCACGTACTTCATATCTCCACCGCTGACGAGATCCCGGTGATTGAAGACGCCAAGCGACGAGGGATCGGTACCACCATGGAGGTCCTTCCTCAGCACATCTACTTCTCTGCCCCAGAGTGCTATGAGCGCCTTGGCAGCCTGGCGCAGATGAATCCTCCCATTCGATCCGAGGAGCATCGACAAGCCATATTAGCCGCCGTTCAGCGGGGATCGTTCGACATCTTCGGGAGCGACCACGCCCCTCATACTTTGGAAGAGAAGGCTCAAACCTATCCCGCTTCTCCAAGTGGAATGCCGGGAGTTCAAACGTTGTTGCCTGTTCTCCTCACCATGGTTCACCGGGGCTGGTTCCCTCTTTCGACCGTTGTTCGCATGCTTTGCGAGAATCCGGCGAAGATGTATGGCATCCAAGGCAAAGGGCACCTAGAAGTGGGTTACGACGCCGACTTGGTTCTCGTAGACCTGAAAAAGGAAAAGGTGGTTTCCAAGCCGATGCTGCAAACCAAGTGCGGATGGAGCCCCTACGAGGGAGATACCTTGACCGGCTGGCCTACGCACGTGTTTCTCAACGGGAAGCTTGCGGTTGAGAATGACGAGCGCAATCCGGAGCGATTGGCAAAACAGTTGGTGTTTGGATCATGAAAGAGGTTCTTGTTAGCCTGAAAGAGTACGACGCTTGGGCAACCAAGGTCTGGATGGATTACCTTGCAGGGATTGTGAGTGAGCCCAACGGAGCTCAGCTTTCCGCGAAGACTGAAAAGTGGATGCGCCATTTGTTGTGGGCTCAAGTCACTTGGTATGAACGCATCTGCCCCGAGTTTTTGATCGAGACGGTTGAAAATGAACCCTTCGAAAAGCTCAACGAACGGATGAATGATCTTTGGGTCTCTTTGATCCAGTCAAGAGATTTGACCTCAGTTCTGCGATACACCCGCTTGAACGGTGAGCCACAACAAAAGTCGCTCGCACAAATTGTTCTGCACGTTTGCAACCATGGAACTTACCATCGCGGTCAGTTTCGAGCTCTCTGCGAAGAATTGGGAATTACAGGCTGGCCCGATACAGACATTATCTATTTCGAGAAAATGGACTCGCTCCTCGGTATCGACAACTGACGATCCTTTTGCCCGGCATCGGTAAACTCCCAACCGATGCCAAAGCTCATTCTCGTTCGCCACGGACAGTCTCTGTGGAACCTTGAAGATCGATTCACCGGCTGGGTGGATGTTCCATTGACCGCGAAAGGCGAGGAAGAAGCCCGCAACGCTGGTCTGAAGCTCCAGGGTATTTCGATTGATGTTGCTTACACCAGCAACCTTCAGAGAGCCCAAAACACCCTGCGACTTATTACCGAGTCTATGGGAGTTCAGATTCCTACCATTCGCGACGAGGCACTCAACGAGCGCCATTACGGAGAACTTCAAGGTCTGAACAAGGCTCGTACGGCTGAGAAGTACGGTGCGGAACAAGTGCACATTTGGCGTCGCAGCTACGACGTTCCCCCTCCCGGTGGTGAATCTCTCAAGATGACCGCCGAGAGAACTCTTCCCTTCTTTGATCGAGCGATTCTTGGCGACATTGCGCAAGGGAAAGATGTTTTGGTTGTTGCCCACGGGAACTCTAACCGGTCTATCGTGATGAA
>CAZAVC010000466.1:0-1849 GCA_964488265.1 uncultured Fimbriimonas sp. | reverse complement strand
ATTCATGGTGGAGTTGCATTTGCCCTTCAGCTAACTCAGAAGGACTCCATCGGCACTTCGGTGACGCAGCAAGACGCAACGCTAGCTTGGTATTCCGGTCAAGTGGGGAATCGTCTCGTGAATAAAGTCGAGATTGTTGTCTATAAGAACGGGCAGACCACTCACCGAATCGTTGCCGATGGCGAAACGGTTTGGACCTATGAATTCGCCGCCAACAGATATCGAAGCGAAGTTTACGATCGTCGAACGGGCAACCAATCACAAACCTACCGATCCGACTTTTTTGGTCTCGTAGGAAAGAACCTTCCCAGCGTGGCCAATCCTTTGTGGCGCCTTGCGGTTGAAATGGCCTTCTATCCGGAGACCAGGATCCAACCGTGGATCCCGGGAATCACTCCCTTCTTCCGCAGCCAGGATCAGAACGATCCCTATCGCCAAACGCATCCTAACGATGTCATTTACTTAATGGCGAATACGGGCAAACGGATCGAATTCGGTCTGAACTACAACCAGCAAACCAATATCTGGGCTTGGGAAAGCCTGCTACTCAGCGAACCCTCGGTCATTAAGAACACCCAGCGGACGGTTGTGACTTCGCTTCGACCTTGGATGACCCAAAACGGCGAGGTTCAAGTGTCGCTCAACGATCCCGCGTTCAAATTCATCCCTCCCGTTGGGTCGAAAGCGATCCCTCAATCGCAAACGATCACTATCGGCTAACTTTCAACTTTCAGTTGCTTAGCGATCGAACCGCGAGTTGAAACTCGTCCCACCTTTCTTCGGTAGGGGGCCCGATCATCAGGCACCGAACTCCGGAGTTCGAGATGAGAGCCGCGAAAGCGCGTCCAGGGTGATCTGGCTGGACGGTTTCCCGCCAAAACGCGCCACCTACTGAGCAAATGAGAGTTTGCTTCTGGAGACTCTTCGGAACGACGTAACCGATTTCTTCCCGCTCCTCCGCAGACCAACCTTCATCGAAGAACACAAGCCTCAGCGGATCGAGCCCGTACTCAGCTTCTATCAGCCGCAACCAGACACCCATGCCCATGTAGCCTTCTGGTGAAAAAGTTCCGAGAGCGATGATCCCCGAACTTAGGATTTCCGACTGGGAATCTAAGGTCACCCCAGCAATTGGGGGCGCTTCGACGTCGTGCAGAACTCGGGTGTCGTACCGTTCTCGCCACAGCACGAATTAACCGCCTAGGGAGCTCTTGAGAGTTTCGGCGATCTTATTCCCGGTGTTTTCGTTGATTCCGGTCGAGATGAAGGCGACCTTTCCGGCTTTGTCCAGCACAAGAATGCTCGGAAGACTCTCGACTCCTAACATTGCCTGAACTTCGTGGTTGCGATCCCAATAGGTGGGTGATTTATGGGGGTGCTCTGTCTCGAAGGTTTGAACGACCTTAAGATCATCGTCAGTCGAAATCGCCATGAACTTGGCACCTTTTGGCTCGAACTCTTCGGTCAGCTTGTCCAATACCGGAGCGAACTGCCGGCAAGGACCACACCATGTCGCCCAAAAATAGAGCACAACCGGACTGCCTTTGAACGAGGAGAGCGAAACGTCTCCGCCGGGTTTAAGGGGCGGCAACTTGAAATCGGGCACCTCTTTACCAATCGGACCCTGATCAGCCGGACCCAGACTGTCGCTGCCACATCCCGTCAAGACGGCGGCAAGAATCATCGTGCCGATGATCGCCTTTACCGACCGACCCAGGCGAAGACGCGAGGGCTTGAACATGGACGAAGAGAGCATGCGGTAAGTTTATCTACGCTCGCTCCACAGATTCCAGCACTTCCATGCGCAAAGCATCGCATTAACGAAGCCTATGAGATCGTAGAACCAGCG
>CAZAVC010000465.1:0-1872 GCA_964488265.1 uncultured Fimbriimonas sp. | reverse complement strand
ACCTGAAAGACCTTCGGATGGGTTGATGGTTTTCCCAGAAATCAACCGTTGCCATACTCCTTGCCGGTACAACGTAGGAACAGATGCCGTCAAGAATCGAATCTCAGGAGCGAGTCAAAACGGACGGGAATTCGGGAGGAATGCCAATGAATACCATCGAACGGTCATTGCTAGAAGGGGAGATCATTGAATCTCTGCGAACTGTTTTCGACCCGGAGTTGCCCATCAACATCTACGATCTGGGTCTGATTTACGACATTCAGATTGCGGATACCAAAGACGTGAAGGTGGTGATGACGCTCACCTCGCCCGCTTGTCCCGTTGCCGGAACGCTTCCCGGCGAGGTCGAGGGTGCGGTGCGATCCACTCCCGGCGTTGGAAACGTCTCCATTGAACTCACGTGGGACCCGCCGTTCACCATTGAAATGATGAGTGAGGAAGCTAAACTCATTCTTGGACTTGACTAACCCGTCATGAAGTTTTCCGCTCAAGAAGAGTACGGTCTACGCTGCCTCTTGCAGATCGCAAGACGCGGTCCCAATGAGTCGATGACCATTCCGGAGATCTCGAAGGCCGAGGGGTTAACGCCGACCCACGTAGCGAAGCTTCTGATGATCCTGCGAAAAGAGGGATTCATCAGCAGCACCCGCGGACAATCGGGGGGCTACCAGTTGTCTCGCGACGCGGCTCAGATTGGGGTTGGAGATGTCCTCACCGCTCTTGGCGGAAAGCTTTACGACGAAGAGTTCTGTCGCAGACATTCCGGAACGCTCGATATCTGCTCCCACGATGTTGAGTGCTCAATTCGAAGCGTCTGGCAAATCGTTCAGGAAGCCATCGACTCCGTTCTTGGAAAACTAACCATTGCCGATATGCTTCAACAAGCAAAGGCGGTCAACGTCTCTTTCATGGCGGCCCCACCCAAGCGCGGTTCAGGGACTGCCCTCATCGAAACGGAACGCGAATAAGTGCCTCACCGTCATAAAGATTGGATCCCCGCATGACTCAAACCGAATTTCCAGTTCAAATCACTGATGCCGCTCTTGCCCAAATCAAACGGGTGGTGGCGAAAGACGGCCGAGAAGGCGTCTTTCTGCGATTAGGCGTCAAAGGGGGCGGTTGCTCTGGATTCGAGTACTTGATGAAGCTCGATACCGAGTCGAAAGCAATCGACATGGTCCTGGAGATCGACGGGATCACCGTCGTTTGCGATTCCAAGTCGGCAAAGTTCCTCGAAGGCAGCACTTTCGATTACACTGGCAACCTTATTGGCGGAGGCTTTCAGTTCAGCAACCCGAATGCGGCCAGATCGTGTGGCTGTGGAACCTCGTTCACGCCAAAAGGCTTCTAACTTTTCGCGACGAGAGATCGCTTTTCTAGGGAATTAGGGTTTCTAGGATTGGTGCGCGTGGTGTTCTCGCACTATCCTCTAACGTCGTGACCTCTGCCCGAAAACGCGTTTACCGAATTGCTCACCTGACCGATATCCACGTTCAGCCCGAGAAGCAGGCAGCAAAGGGCCTAGAACTCGCCCTGCAAAGAGCTCAAGAAACTCAACCAGACGCGATCTTCACCGGGGGAGACCTCATCATGGACGCGCTGGGCCAAGACGAAGACAGAGTCGCGGCTCAATGGGAGATTTTTAAAGACATCACCCGCGCCAACCTCTCCGTCCCGATCGAACACTGCATTGGAAATCACGATGTTTGGGGCTGGAAGAACTGGGCAAAGTGGCAAAACGAGTCCAGGTTTGGGAAAGTTTGGGCTCAAGAGGTGCTCGAACTCCCCACTACCTACCGAGCCTTAGACCGTGCGGGTTGGAAAGTGATTGTCTTGGACAGCACGCACCCAAAAGAAGGCAACGGCTACACC
>CAZAVC010000464.1:0-1875 GCA_964488265.1 uncultured Fimbriimonas sp. | reverse complement strand
TTCTTTTTCCCACCTAGTCACTGATTCGCGTCAATAGCGAACGAAGGCCGAATGCCGTCGCTCTCCCGGTACACTTGCGCCGATGTCGGTTTTAGTCGATAAGAACACCAAGGTCATCGTCTGCGGCATGACCGGACGCGAAGGTGCTTTCCACACCGAGCAAATGATCCAATATGGAACTCAAGTGGTCGGCGGTGTGACCCCCGGAAAGGGTGGCCAAACCTTCCTTGATCGACCCGTGTTCGACACCGTGGAAGACGCCGTGGCTGCGACGGGTGCCGATGCGGCCCTCATTTTTGTTCCGCCTCCCTTTGCTGCCGACTCGGTCCTCGAGTGCGAAGCTGCCGGAGTTCCCTTCGTGACGCTTATCACCGAGGGCATCCCGACCAGCGACATGGTTCGAGTCGTCAACCGATTGCGGGCGAACGGAACGACCCGACTCCTCGGTGGAAACTGCGCAGGAATCATCACTCCCGGCGAGTGCAAGATGGGCATCATGCCTGGCCATATCTTCTCGAAGGGCCCCATTGGTCTTGTCAGCCGCAGTGGCACCCTTACGTACGAGATCGTGGATGAACTCACGCGAGCCGGTATGGGACAAACCACCTGCGTCGGAATCGGCGGCGACCCACTTCCGGGTACACGATTCATCGAAGTCATGGAAATGTTTGAAGCCGACCCCGCGACGGAAGCCGTTGTGATGATCGGTGAAATCGGTGGAAGCGACGAAGAGGCGGCCTGTGAATTCATCAAAACAATGAAGAAGCCTGTCGTTGGATTCATCTCTGGTCGAACCGCACCTCCTGGAAAGCGAATGGGCCACGCCGGAGCGATCATTTCTGGCAAGACCGGAACCCCGCAAAGCAAGGTCGATGCGCTGCTCAGCGCAGGCGCAAAGGTTGCCGATCGGACGTCAGATGTTCCTTCCCTGCTGAAGGAAATGTGGACCGCAAAGGTCTAAGAAGTCGATATCGATAAGAAACCCCTTCCTGGATAACTTGATCCGGGAAGGGGTTTGTTCTTTATCACGTCACGGATTGGATCGGGAGAACAATGGACCTAACCCGCTACTTCGATAACGCCGCGAGCACTCCTTGCGACCCGCGAGTGATCGAAGAGATGCTTCCCTTTTTGCATCTCAATCCCGGAAATCCGCACTCCATCCACGCATTCGGTCGGTTTGCAGAGTCAGCTGTGGAGCAAGCACGTCAGCGCATTGCCGAACTGATCGGTGCCGAGGATCCTTCGCAAATCATCTTCGCTTCCGGAGCAACGGAAGCGAACCACCTGGTTCTCCATTCATTCGGTGAACGGGTCGTCACTTCTTTAGTAGAGCACTCCTCGGTTCGTGAGATGGCGCAAAGAAGTCATCTGAAATCGTTTGGTCAAGACGGCTCCAAAACGCTTTTAGCGTCCATCGGGTCAGACCAGGTGGCCTCTCTCATCGCAGTCAGCAACGAAGTAGGGACGATGCTGCCACCAGAGGCCTATCATCAGTTACTGCCCGGGCGTCTCCATCTAGACGCGACACAACTTGTCGGGAAGCTTCCGCTACAGGGATTCGCCTTCGACTTTCTATCGGGAAGCGGCCACAAATTCTACGGCCCAAAAGGAATTGGATTCCTTTTTGCGCAAGACCCAACCGAACTGACTCCTCTAAGCGTGGGCGGAGGACAGGAGAACGGTCTGCGGTCGGGAACACTTAATGTCCCTGGCATTGTGGGGATGGGCATGGCGGCAAGCATCGCTGCCGATCAGTTGGCGCAAGACCTGGAGCACGCACAACATCTCAGATCAATCGTATGGCACGAACTTGGTAAGAAGAAAAAAAGAATATGAATAATGAAAAAATGTAAGTTTGAAAGAGTTAACGAG
>CAZAVC010000463.1:1249-1886 GCA_964488265.1 uncultured Fimbriimonas sp. | reverse complement strand
GGTCGATAAGGTGTCCCGCGAGACCCGCCGCTCGGGTGGTGCCGTAACTCTCGCCGACCATGTAGAGAGGGGAGGCCCATCGCTTGTTGCGCGTGAGGTAGAGGCGGATGAACTCACCGATCGATGCGATGTCGCCCTCTAGGCTCCAGAACTTCTTCCCGCCGTCTTGTTTCGCGGGTCGGGAATATCCGGTTCCAACGGGGTCTATGAATACGAGATCACAATGCTCCAGCCAGGTGGCAGGATTGTCAACGAGTTCAAAAGGAGGCGCGGGCATGTCGCCATCTGGCTCCATCTTCACGCGCTTCGGTCCCACGGTTCCTAAGTGAAGCCATACCGAGGACGAGCCCGGTCCACCATTGAAACTGAACATGAGGGGACGCTTTGATCGATCTTCAACCCCATCGAGCGAGTAGGCCATGTAGAAAACACCCGCCTCGACTTCTCCAAACTCGTTTTTGATAGGGAGCATCCCAGCTGTGGCGGTGTACTTGAGATCTCCCACCTGATGGTGGGTGACCACGGGCGCCTTCTCAACATCGAGAGGGTACGTTTTTTCAGCCGCGTTGCCCGGCGCATCCTTAGAAGCCACGTTGTCTGCCATGGCACCAAGTATCGCCGTTTTTAGGCGTGAATG
>CAZAVC010000463.1:0-1239 GCA_964488265.1 uncultured Fimbriimonas sp. | reverse complement strand
GGTAACCTCTCGGGAAGTCAACGAGGCGATTCTTTGAGCAGGAAGAACATTCTTTTCAGCACCACACGGGGGTGGAACAGCGGCGACGAGTTCATTCTGTTCGGCGTTCGGCGAGTCTTGGACGATCTTGGGATTGAATACAACCCGGTGATCTTTAACCGACACCCCAGCATCACACCCAAGAAATTCACCGCCAAGCGACCGTTCTTCCCTGCCAAAGCGGCTCCACACCTTGATAACTCGCATTCGCTAGAAGGCTTCTCGGGGATCGACTACGTCGTCTTCGCGGGTTCTCCGGAGTGGGTCGGTGGTCCACGTAACGAGGCGCTTCAGAAGTTCATTCTTGAGAACAATCTCCGGTGCGCCTTTATTGGTATGGGTCTCGCCGGACCCCGCACCATTGGCGAAAAGCTGGATCGTATTCTTAAGGAGCGGACGGACGTATTCTTTGCGCGGGACGCTGCCTGTTTCGACCTGGTGAAGCAATATCCAAACACTCACTATCAGGTTTGTCCCTCCATTTTCAGCGTCCCAAGCCCCACTCTTCGAACGGTAAATGGACCAAAGAAGGTTGGATTCGTTATTCAAACGGACAAGACGCCGCACCAGAGGATCGCTTCTGAACTCGAAACCTACTGCTACGAGCAGTATGAGATTCTTCGAAAAAGATTTCCGACCACGCTCATCGCGCACTATATCGACGAGTTCAAGGCCGCGCGGAGCCGGGGTTACGATGTCGCCTACTCGAGCTATTCCGAGGACTATCCAGACATCTTCCGAAGGTTCGATGTGGTGGTTTCGACACGCGTTCACGGATGCGGGATGTGCACTTCGATGGCGATTCCCAACGCGATGATTCCCCACGATAAGCGATCCGATACGGTCACAAAGTTCCGTAGCTACATTGCTCAGCCCGGCGAAAATCTTGCTGACTGGGTGGAAGGTCTGGACGTTGAAGCCACCTCGGCAGCGATGCTGCAGTATCGCGAAGAGATGCACAACGTTTACATGGGACTTCTCAAAGGCAAGCTATCCGTGCAAAGTTAAGGGCAATGGGACGCCTTTCCGGACGACGCTTTTTGGTGATCCGGTATCGAAAAATGGGGGATACCCTGATGGCGACCCCCGTCGTTCGATCTCTAGTGGAAGAAGGAGCCGAGGTTTACACCATTGGCGAGAAGCCCTGGGAGCGAATCTTTTCTACGCTCGCCGGGGTGCGCGGAAACCTCAATGTCTCGA
>CAZAVC010000462.1:0-1903 GCA_964488265.1 uncultured Fimbriimonas sp. | reverse complement strand
GCGACGTGTATCAGGCTCGCTTGACACCAGGGATTCAGCTTGGGCTCCTTGCTTTCCTCGGAACAACCGGAGAGGCGGGTACCACCCTTCTGAGTACGGATCCGTTACGCGGCACGCTCGGCGGGAGACCCCAAGCGATCTCGTGGTTGACTAACCAGTTCCTTCCCCCGCAACAATCGGTAGTCGGGAATCCTGGTACGTCTCCAGCTTCGGCGACTTCGTTCCTGACCTACAACCTGAGCTTCGCCCAAACGGCACCGGTGACGGTGACGCCGGGCGCGATAGTCCCGAGTAGTTCCTCGCGAGCCAGCCAAACGGTGACGCTCACGAACAACACGGGGAGCCCGATCAACGGTCCCATCTGGTTGACGGTTAATCTTGGAAACTCGTTCTCGAACTTGATCACAAATGCCCGGGCTACAAGCCGGGTGACTCAGAACACCTACTACTTCTTGGTCCAATCCGAGAACCTAGGAGTAGGGCAGTCGAGTCAGGTGACGATCGAGTATCAGGGATCGCAGATCAGCCAACTCGCTCCGGTCTTTACGCCGAGAGCAGGAAGAGGAATTCTCTAAACTTTCACGAAACCTCAAGCAAAACGACATGCCATTTGCCCGATTCAGTTACCTGGATCGGGCATTTTTTCTTTAGGAGTCACCCCGGGGCAGGGAAGGAGTTTGCAGGAGCCGAGTATAATAGTGATCTTCCTCGCAGGGGTGTAGCTCAGCTGGTAGAGCAGCGGTCTCCAAAACCGCAGGCCGCGGGTTCGAATCCTGTCGCCCCTGCCACTTTCTTTCGCAATTTTCGAACATCACCGTTCAAACCTTTACTGCTTTCGAAAATCATGACGAATCTATACTTGACAGTAAAGTATAGATTCGTCAAGATCATAGGCATGGTGGAATCACAAGCATCGGCTGATCAATTGGAGAGTCAGGAATCGACTGAAAAGGAATTTGTGGCGATCAACTTCATTGATTGCGATCCAGACTACGTGGACCGATTCGAATACCTCTTTTCGACTCGGGCGCGTGCGATCGACCGTGTGGCGGGGTTCATCGAAATGTCGGTGCTGAAGCCGGAAGACCAAACTCAATATCTTGTGGTGAGTCGCTGGCAAAGCAAGGAGGCTTTCGATGCATGGGTGGGCTCGCCCGAGTTTCATGAGGGCCACAAAAGAGCCTTTGCCGATATGGCGGAGTACAAGGCGCAAGGAAAGCCTGCACCCATGAAGAGCGACTTTAAGGTTTATTCAGTCCTCTGCCGATAGGAGAGGTGTTGATAAGAGCCGGCAGCTAAAGCGGAGAGGTTCCGTGCTGCACTCGTAGGAACGGGTGATGCTCTTTAAGCGGCGTTACGAGACCTTGATCAAAACCGGCGTGGAAGAACTTTGGAATTTCCACGCTTCGGTGGAGGCGCTCAACGCCCTTACCCCACCCGAGAAGCAGGCGCAGATCGTTGGTGACGATCTTGAAGTGCGAGAGGGTGCGGTTCATAAGGTCCGCGTGAAACAGTACGGCATTGCGATGGAGTGGCACGCGCTTATCGAAGAAGTCACTCCACCCTCGCCACTCACCACGCATGCTTCCTTCGTGGATACCGCGCTCAAGAGTCCGTTCAAAACCTGGCGACATGAGCACCGTTTCGAGCCGCATCCCGATGGGGCCCTCCTTATCGATAACCTCGAATACAGTTTGCCTTTCGGTCCCCTCGGGGCCATCGCAAACTTCCTTCTGGTGCAACGAGACCTAGACAAACTCTTTGCTTTCCGCCACAAGAAAACAAAGAGCTTGCTAGAACGGGCCGGCTAGGGATTATTCAGAAACCGTGCCCCACTGTTTGTGCAGGTTCTTGTTGGTGATCGACTTGCCGTTCAGAACAAAACGCGTGGTCTCCATCTTGG
>CAZAVC010000461.1:0-1905 GCA_964488265.1 uncultured Fimbriimonas sp. | reverse complement strand
CTGTGGAAGGGTTGAATCTGGTGGAATCCGGCTTCTTCCAGCATCGGAACCACCTCATCTAGGTCGTAAGCGCGCTGAATATGCGTCTCCGAGAAGCTTTCTCCATCACGCCAAAACTTCATGTTGACAGTGATAAGACGCGTATCCTCGTCCCAACTTCCCTGCCAGTCGTATTTCAACCTCGTCTGCTGCCGAAGGTCGGACTGATCGAACATGTTGGTTCGAAAGGCAAAGGCGGTATTGAGGTCGAAAATGAACGAACCACCCGGTTCTAGGTGGGCATAAACCCGGTGGAAGACCTCTTGGAGATGTTCGGAACTGGTGATGTTGTTAAGGCTATCGAAGAAGCAGAGGATCCCGTCGAAGCTCTGTCCGAGGTTAAAAGTCACGGCGTTGGCAACGTGATATTCAACGGGCAACTTCTTTTTGGCGGCTTTGCGACGAGCGATCTCGATCATCGGCTCACTCAGGTCGAAGCCCGTCATCTGATACCCCTCTCGGTGGAGCATCTCCGTCATCGTCCCGGTGCCACACGCTACATCTAGAACTCGTCTAGGGCGACTCTCTATGGTCGAGAGGAGGAGTTGGTAATAAGAGACCCACATCCGATACGGCACCTGCCGCATCAACTCATCGTAAAAAGGGGCGACGTTTTGAAAGCTAGATTTAGCCGCCGGGTTGGTCTGCTCGCCATCGTCGGGCACACCTACGCGCAGCCCCTCGATCGGGACTAGATCTTCCGAATCCCCGCCTCGATCGAACAGTTTCACGATGTTAGAAGCTTAGGGCTGTTTCGTTTTTTCTTCCAGTACCTGGAGTCGCTTAGAGACCTTCGCGAGATACAGGTACAGGCCTAACCACAGTAGGACGGGTGGGATCGCTGCCAGAAATTTCCAGTCTTCCATTGTTAAGTTCCAGTTGGTATTCAAGGAGTCCCGCTTTGACACGGAGACGATAAATCGCGAGCACAAGAAGGGTGACAAGCACCAGGACAGAAATGATCACCTGCGCGTAGGCACCTTTGATCTGCCCTTGCATGATGCTGGTGGTCGGGTGGAAAGATTGCTTCGCCACGTGCTCGAGACGTGGGAAGACGAAGGTGAGAAACTGAGCGGGCAGGTAGGCCGCAATCGCGTATCCAGCGGCGTACTTGGCGCGAACGTCGGGATCAGCGATGGAGGTTCGCAAAACTAGGTAGGCGGCATAGATCAGACAAACCAAAAGGTAGCTGGTTTGCCGAGGGTCTTGTTGCCACCATGCTCCCCACTGAACCTTTGAGAAGAGGATTCCCGATGCGAGAGTGAGGATCACCAAGATCATTGAAAGGTCCATGGCCGCACTCGCTCGGATGTCCCAGGTGCGATCTTTGGTGGTCAGCGCTTTGAAGGAGAACCACAAGGCTACGGTCATCAAGGAGAAAGCCAAGATTGGGCACGGGAAGTGCCAAAAGAAGATTCTTGCAAAGGCTGGCTGCTGGAACCCAACTGCGTCCGGGACCATGAAGCTCCAAATCGTCACCGCCGCAAACAAAAGCGCAAAGACAGGGTTTGTGACTACTTTGATCGACCAATCTTTCACTTCATCTTCTCCATAGCTGCTTGTAGACAAACGGTCCTACGGCTCCGGTGAGCACCGAGTAGGCGAACAATCCACCTACCGCCGTCCAGCCCGTTTTAGAGGGCTCTCCTAAAGAGTATGAAACCGCAGCCACGCCCAAGGTTGCCAAAAACACGAGTAACGGCACCGAGATCGCAGCCGCGACCGTAGCTCGATTGCTACTTAATGCCGCCAACGCTCCCGAAAGAGTCGAGGTTCCGGCGATTGCGGTCGATCCGAAAATTGCGCTTAGAAGAAATGCAGAGGGGATCGCGATCTTGATCCCGGTGTTGAGGGCGAACAACCCAA
>CAZAVC010000460.1:0-1917 GCA_964488265.1 uncultured Fimbriimonas sp. | reverse complement strand
GGGGAAACGATTTGGACATGGAATGCACCACGCTTCTTGATGTTCCTTTGTGAACATTTGAGACCGTTCGTCGTTGCCCGGTAATCTTTGGGTTCGATGGCTGAACTACTCCACACCGCCGTTTTCGGCTTGCCCGCTCCGCGAGTAGGCAAGGTTCGAGAGATGTACGATCTCGGCTCGGAAGTGCTGATGGTCGCCACCGACCGCATTTCTGCGTTTGACGCGGTGATGGCGAACGGCATTCCGGACAAAGGGGTGGTGCTCACCCAAATGAGCGTTTTCTGGTTCGACCTATTGGAAGAGATCTGCCCCAACCACATGATCTCGGTGGACTTTGACGAGATTCAGGGTCGATGCAAGCAGGCACAACCCGAGCTGAAGGGGCGAGCAATGATCTGCAAGAAAGCCAAGACCATTCCGGTGGAGTGCGTGGCTCGCGGGTACATCACCGGATCGTTGTTCAAGGAGTACAAAGCCGCTGGACTCGATGCCACGGGCGGTTTGCTTCATGGTCATGAATTCGCCGCCGGCCTTGTGGACTGCTCCCAACTGCCCGAGCCGATCTTCACCCCTGCGACGAAAGCCGAGACGGGTCACGACGAGAATATTGGCTTCGACCATGTGGTGGATACGGTCGGCAAGGAGACCGCCGAACTTCTTCGGGATTGGACACTGAAGTTGTACGCGAAGGCGGCGGCTCACGCGGCGGAGCGAGGCATTCTGCTCGCGGATACAAAGTTTGAGTTCGGAGAGACCGAGGACGGCATCATCTTGATCGACGAAGTCTTGACTCCCGACTCTTCGCGATATTGGCCCGCGGCTGAATACACGCCCGGCGTGGCTCAGCCCAGTTTCGACAAGCAGTTTGTGCGCAACTATTTGGAGACGACCGATTGGGATAAGACGCCCCCGGGTCCCACCCTGCCGGCAGAAATCGTTTCCAAGACCCGAGAGAAGTATTTCGAGGCGTATCGGCGTATTACCGGAAAGGACCTGATCCTCTAGTCGGTTCTTCTCGATCATGGTTCTGCTCTACAACACGCTCCTCTTTCTGCTTTCGCCGCTTTGGGTGGGGTGGATGCTTTGGAGAACCTCCAAGCGGAAGGAAAAGCCTGATTGGAACCAGCGACTCGGAAGTTATCCGCACGTTCCCGGCAAGAAAAAGGGCACCCAGCGAGTTTGGATTCAAGCCGTTAGCGTTGGCGAGGTGATTGCCGCCCTTCCCGTATTGCGCGAGCTTCGAAAGCGGTCTCCAAAGACCGAAATCGTCTTGAGCGTCACCACCTCCACGGGTCACGCCACCGCTCAAGAGCGTGCGAATGGGCTGTACGACCACTTGGTTTACTTCCCCATCGACATGCCGCGCTTTGCGCTGTACGCGATGCTCAAGATTCGACCAAACGTGCTGGCGATGATGGAGACCGAGTTCTGGTTCAACGTGCTGTACAACGCCAAGCACTTTGACGCGAAAATTCTGTTGCTGAACGGTCGGCTCAGCGACCGCAGCTTTTCGCGAATGGCGTACGTGAAGCCATTCTATCGGTCCTTGGTGAAGTACTTCGACCGCGCGCTGGTTCAAACCGATACCGATGCAGATCGACTTCGGTCTTTGGGCACCGCAAACGTGGAAGTGTTTGGAAACACCAAGTTCGACGAGGCAGGATCCGAAGAGCCTGCCGTTATCGCGAAACTTCAAGCCGAGTTGCCGCTCGATGGTCGCCCGGTTGTCGTCGTTGGGTCCACTCGATCTGTCGACGAGGAGTGGTTGACGGTTCGGGCCCTCGCGGAAGTCGCGAAGTCGGTACCGATTCAAGTGATTCACGCCCCGCGTCATCTGGAATCGGCGGACGGGTTGATCGATCAAGCATCAAAAGTATTTGGTGCCGACAAGGTGGGTCGACGGTCGACGGCTTCGGC
>CAZAVC010000459.1:0-1937 GCA_964488265.1 uncultured Fimbriimonas sp. | reverse complement strand
CTTCTCGGCGCGGATCGCTTGCCCTCTTTGGAGCAGGTGGCGATTCGAGCCGATGACATGCGGTCTGTTTTGAGCGGGGACGAAGCAAACCGACTGAACGTCTCCTTCCGCCAACTCTGGCAGAGTGATAGCGGTTTGCGAATTCACCGGACCTAGAAACTCGCCTTTCACGGCGTCATATACGAGGTAAGTCTTATTGAGCAGAAGACCAAGGGTTGCAGGAAGGAGATCAACTGCCCCACCCGCTTTCTGAGCGATCCGCGTGAGTTGCGCTCCATGATCGGTGCCCGGTCGACCGTTCACCGATTTGTCGCTTTGCACGACGAACGGATGAAGGAGATAACCGGAGAAAGGCAACTCGCCAACGTTTCCTCCATGCTGATCAGCGGAAATGGGCAGACACTTTCTGAGGAAATCTACTTTCTCTGGAGTCACACCTCCAAAGTTGTTGGTGGGGTCGATTTTGCCCGTAAGCATGACTCTGTGTCCGAGCAAGGAAGCGAATGCAACCGTCGATCGGAACAATGGCGTCGGCAGATTGAGGTCGATCGGCGCGAACTCGGTTTGCCAAAGGTGACCCTGAAAGGCATGGAATCGTGCGGCATTGCCCACGGCTGCCTGCTGAGAACCCTCATCTTTGATGGTTCCTGGCTCGACCCGCATGGTTTTGACCGCTCCGACCATTTCCGGCAAAATGCCTCCTAAGACGGTTTCGTCCTTGGACAGAGCATTGATCGCTTCCCGAACGGCGGCGTCCGGTTCCAATTTTCGGCGTTTCCAGAAGTCGGGAGGGGCCAGCCTGTATGCGCCGTAAAGCCAAGGGGTGAGCGAGTTCCACCCCGCAAACTCCCAACCCGCCTTGGAAAGGGATTCCCTTGGCGTTAGGAACGCGGTCGCAAACGCAACTTTCGACTTCGGGTCGGGGAGCGTCCCGAACTCGGAAACCGTCAACGGCTCGCCGGGTTTCTCTTCAACGAGTTGCTCTATAGGGAGCAGCTTCAAAGGTGCAAACGGCTCTCCGGATATCTCTGGAACGGCACCGAGTTCTCTCAACTGTCTTGCTAAGGCAGCGAGCCCACTTGGAAAGCGATCGTTCGTCTCAATGAGTCGGCTTGGCCAGACTTCTCCGGATTCAAGAGCGACCGAACCCGGAGCCTCGTGCTTGAGGTGTCCGCCCTCTAAGCGAATACGTTCGAATCCGTATCCTGAAAGGCGATCCTTGAGGAAGCCCGCCGCGTTCAGAACGTCTTCTTCGGTGACGTCCTTCGATTCGATTCCGGCTGATGTCCAGCCGCCCGTGGTCATTCTTGGCATGGTGCTTTGCGGAATCTTTTTGGCATCGAAGGCGAAGAGACCCTGATGATCGCGTCGCCAATTTTGGAACCGCGTGACCGCCACCTGGTTGCGAGCAAATACCCGTAGCCCTCGACTGTCGCGCTCGAATCCGATGAGCTCTCCCGCGAATCGGATCAGGCAGTCTCGCTCCATATCGTAAATTGAATCGATCCAAGCGTTTGGAATCGGCAACATGTCGCCATCGATCACGGGCTGTTGAAAGCTAAGAATAGGCGCATCGTTCCTCGAAGCGAGGGCCAGGAAGGGCCCCTTCGATTCGATCCGGAAGCCCATCGGCGTATCGTAGGTGGATCGAACGGTGACGGTTTCCCCATCCGCGGTGCGCTTGAGCGGCACGAACGGACTCTTGGCGGGTGCGCCCAGATAGTCCATCGCCATCCCGACCGCGTCTCGGCTGAACGGCTCTCGGCTCTGAACCAAGCCGTATGACCCCGCCAATAGGATGATTGCAGGCAAGTTTTTGCCGGCGGGAAAGAGGGTCATATCTTTGGGTCGATCAACCGATTGCGCCGTGCCCACCGATACCGATGAAATCAGAACGACGGACACGATCGATCTACCTAGGATGCGCTTCATAAACC
>CAZAVC010000458.1:0-1959 GCA_964488265.1 uncultured Fimbriimonas sp. | reverse complement strand
CGTGTGTATGTTCGTCTGAAGCCGTCTTTGCTCGACTCTGCGGGTCGCACCGTGGGCGAGGCGCTCAAGAACCTTGGCTATTCTGAGGTGGAAGACGTCCGAATCGGCAAACTCATCGAACTGAAGGTGGATACGGTCGAGGATTCTCGGATTCGGGAGATGTGCTCCAAGCTTCTTGCAAACCCCGTGATCGAAGACTTCACCTATGAGGTCATCGAGGAGAAGGCCTGACCGAGATGAAGATTGCGGTTGTACGGTTCCCGGGTAGTAACTGCGACCAGGACGCTCTCAAGGCGCTCACCGAAGATCTCGGCGTGAGCGCGGAGTATGTATGGCACGAGACCGCTTCGCTGAGCGGTTATGACGGCGTGTTCGTTCCCGGCGGGTTTTCTTACGGTGACTATCTACGATGCGGCGCAATGGCGGCAGCGGCGACGGTCATGAACGAGGTTCGGAGATTTGCCGCCGAAGGTCGCCCTGTCCTTGGTGCGTGTAACGGCTTTCAAATCCTTTGCGAATCTGGGATTCTGCCCGGTGCCCTTTTGCAGAACGTTGGACGACGATTTATCTGCGACGACGTGTATCTCACGCCTGGTACTCGCCGAAGCCCTTGGACTAAGCAAGTCGATCGCGCCGTCACCATTCCGATCGCTCACGGCGAGGGTCGGTACGTCATCGATGCGGACGGTCTCAAGGCTTTGCACGACAACGATCAAGTCGCTTTTCGGTACACCAATGCCCTTGGAGAGCCGACCCCGCAATCGAATCCCAACGGATCGGTGGACAACATCGCGGGCGTGCTCAATGAGAAAGGGAACGTACTCGGTTTGATGCCTCACCCAGAGCGATGCACCAAGAGCATTCTTGGCGGCACCGATGGTCTGAAGGTTCTCACCGGATATCTCGCCCTTGTAGGAGCGTAGAGTGCCTCAGGTAATTGGCCCCGGGACGACGGTTGCCCTGATCGCCCCCAGCGGACCGGTCGCGACCGAAAAGCACTCGTTGGCGCTTCAGAACCTGCAGAGTCTTGGACTCAACGTCAAAGAGGGGCGGCATTGGCAAGGCGAGCACGGGTTCTTTTCCGGCACCGATCACGAAAGACTCGAAGATCTGAACGCAGCAATTCGGGACCCAGAGGTTCGGCTGATCGTTTGCGCTCGTGGCGGTTACGGGGCGATGCGACTGCTCGATGGGATCGACTGGGAAGCGTGGCGGGTCGACCCGAAGCCGATCCTGGGTTACAGCGATATCACGGCTCTGCATTGCGCTGGGCTCGCGAAGTTAGGGGTTCTAGGTTGGCATGGCGCCATTCCTGCCGGGAAATGGAGCGATTTTGAGCGCACCTCGCTGGAAACAGCCCTGTTCGGCGCAGCTAGGTACGACCTGTTTGCCTCGGGAAACCGCGCACCTTCCTCCACCTTGGCCCAGAGCAATAAAGTTGCCCGGGCTTGTGAGGGGCATTCGGTTCGGGGGACCCTCCTCGGCGGAAACCTCTGCATGGTCGCCTCGCTCTGTGGAACGCGCTACCTCCCCAACTTTGAGGGATCGATTCTGTTGCTGGAAGATGTCGGCGAGTACCCGTACCGGATCGACCGTTTCCTTGTTCAATTGGAACTTGCGGGTGTCTTTTCTCAGGTGAAGGCGATTATTGTTGGTAAGTTCGAAGGGTGTGGATCGGCTAAGGGCGACGAAGCGCTTCCGAGCGTCGAGGACGTTCTAAGGGAGCGATTAGATCGACTCCCTGTTCCCGTGATTCACCATGTCGATTTTGGCCATCTGCCCGAAAAATTCACTTGGCCCTTCGGTGGGGAAGTCGAGTTGGTTCTGCGAGAGATTCCCGAGCTTTGGTATTCGCGTGGCTAAGTTTCTGCCGAAGCCTTCTACCCTCGGATAGCTTCTTCTTCCGCGCGGGCAGGGACGCTGATCGTGCGGAAGGAGGAGGGCCGATGACCGACATCG
>CAZAVC010000457.1:0-1972 GCA_964488265.1 uncultured Fimbriimonas sp. | reverse complement strand
CGTTGGGTTGTTGCCCGGGTGGCAGAATTGGAGTGGCTCTCCGGTTTTCGGGGGGTGGTCTTGAACCTGACCGATTGTGCGGGTATTATCTCCGTTGGCTTTGCCGGATCGTCTAATGGCAGGACAGCGGTTTTTGGTGCCGCACGTCTAGGTTCGAATCCTAGTCCGGCAGCCATTTCAGAATAGGCAGCGCACCCGTAGGGTTGCGTTGCCTATTCTGGTTTTTGGGCCTGGTGTCGGGCTGGGATGAGAAGTTCATCCCGCCGAGTTCCGCAGAACTGATATACAATTCTTACAGAGCCGGTGACCGTTTTGGACGTTATGGCAAGGTTCATTCATGCGCCGCGCCGGACATTAACTTATAGGGTCTCTTATAATTGACCCCTATGGACCTCCGCACGCTTATCCCCATAGACCCCACCGAGGTCCAAAAGCGCCTCGCCGACAACCCGACCAAACTCGCCATCCTGAACCGGATGGAGGAAACGGGCGGTGAGCCCGCCATCGTCGGCATCGACCCTCAAACCGGTGAGTTCCTCATCTTCGACTGCTCCCCGGAATCGCCCAAAGGCCGAAGAAGCCTCTGCTTCGACCACAAAGCGCGCATCGAACGCAAAGACGCCCCACCGGTTTCTAGCGCCGAGGAAATGGCGGCGGAGATCGGCATAGAACTGCTGACGGAAGAGCAGTACGCCTACCTGCAAACCCTCGGCGACTTCGACCTGAAGACCTCCAGTTGGATCCAAACTCCCGCCGACGTGCGAGAAAAGGGCGGCGCGCTGTTCGGCGATAAGCGGTACGGAAGGGTCTTTACCTATCACAACGGGGCGCAGTCTTACTATGCCGCCCGAGGCTTTCGGGGCTGCCTCCGGCTCTGATTGCAGTTGGTCGCTCGTTGGCGTTAGGCTAAATCATGGTGCCGGCCGAACAAGAACCCGTGCGCGTACCGCTTACGGTATGGAACGAGAGTGTGGTGATCTTCGAAGCGCGGCCCAATATTGCACGCCTTCAGTCGGCTATCCTGGGCTTCGCGCTGGTGCCGCCGCTCCTGATCTTGGCTGGAGAGATCTCCAAACAAGAAATCACCCTTGGGCTGGGTCTCTTGTTGCAGGTTGCCTACCTGCTTCCTCTTAGCCTTTGGATCGTCGGGCGTCGCTCTCGCTACCAAGTGTGCTTCGATCGACTCATGCAAACCGTCACACTCACTCAGGTGGCAGGGTTTGAGTCGGCAAAAACATGGTCGGCAGGTTGGAATGAGATCGCTCGGCTGAAGGACTGCCCGGGAGGGTTGCAGATAGAGTGGCAAGACGGCACTCCCGGACCCGTGCTGCTCCTGCAGCAGGATGCTCCACTCGCGTTTCGGGAAGTTCTATCCTTGCAAAGTCACAACTGACCAAAAAAGGAGTGTTTCGATGTGATCGTATAGAAAAATGGCAGTTGTTGATGAATCTCAAGTCTGTTTGACAAAAATCGATGTGATCGTATAGAAAAGTGGTTAGATTCTGCGGATTGAGCTCTAGTTTGGGAGAAATCAATGCGATCATATAGAAATGATTGATCTTATTGGCGAAACCGTCCAACGTCGGCGGAAAGCTCTCCGAATCACTCAAAGAGACCTTGCGGTCCTCGCGGGGTGTAGCGAGCCGTTTGTCGTTGCGTTGGAAAACGGAAAGGAGACCGTGCGGTTGGATAAGGTTCTTGACGTCCTAAAGGTTCTTGGGCTTCAGATCTGCATTCAGCCGGGCAAGGAAGGATTGATTGTCGACTCCACTCTCTGATTTAAAAAAGGTTGAGGTCGCGGACGTCTACAAAGGCGAGGACCTCGCGGGACAGCTGATTCGCACTCGGGCAGGAGCGCGGTTTATCTACCACCCGTTCTACAGGCAAGCCGGGCTCAGCCCACTCGCCACTCACTTCCCCTTGAATGATCAACTTGCAGACACCGGCGAAGGCGATAGAGGCGGGGCTCTTG
>CAZAVC010000456.1:0-1977 GCA_964488265.1 uncultured Fimbriimonas sp. | reverse complement strand
GGTGCGACGATGAGGTCTGCCGCGCGGCTTTTGACCTCAAATGAACACCGTTTCGCTCTCTGAATCCCCGGTTGATCACGTTGGAGAATCGCCTTTGAGCCCTCAAACCTCCTCTAACGCCGATCGATTAGGTCCGGTCACCGTCACCCGCGAGTTCCGCGTGAAGCCGGGGCATGAGGCCGAGTTTGAAGCCGCGATTCAACGCCTGGTCGACGTCTCCATTCAGCAGCCGGGGCACCTGGGCGTCACCGTTATTCGACCCGCCGCCGGAGCCACCGCCTACCGATTCGTCTATCGCTACGACACTCAAGGCCACCTTCGGGAATGGCACGATTCCGACCTTCGTGCGGGTCTGATGGAGGACGTGAGTCCGCACATCTCCGACGATCGGTTCGAAACCTCGGACGTGCTCTCTATGTGGCTTGATCCGGATATGCCCGGCTCCACCGGAACCCCGGCCAAGTGGAAGGTTCTTGCGGTGAGCTGGCTGGCGATCTACCCCACCGTCACCGCGATCACGTACATCATGCAGGCGCTCAAGTTCGACCCGCCCGTGCCGCTGCGAACCATGGTGCTGTCGGGTCTGGTGATCCCCATCTCGGCTTACATCGTTCTCCCGCCGATCCAAAGGGCCATGAACAAGTGGCTTCACAAATCCACCCATTGAACTCAAAACAGGCCCAAAACGACCGCGTTGATAAACAAAAGATAATCATTCCCGTCCTGGTAAATGTAGTCGCATTGCATTTATAGAAAAGTGGAAACCACCGATCGGGTAGGTGGTTTTGAATACCAAGGGGATTTACTTCATCGCGTTTGCGGGGGCGGCCATGTGCGCTCAGGCTACGCCAACCAGTCTCATCATGAAACCGATCGCCGACTTTTTGGCGCATCGGGAATACCAGCACAACGTCAGCGTGGCGGGTGGCGAGCATCATATCGCGCCTGTTCCGAGTTGGACTTACGGCGGAACACTTGGCCTGTTCGACCTGGGCGAGTGCGGTTACGACAACAACTTCGGTGGCACGTGGGTCAACGATTTCAAGCTCAAGCTGTTTGAATCGCCCGGCGATCACAAGCTGCTCATTAGCGGCGGATTCATGAACGTGTCCACTCAGGCAAGAACGGTGGACAAGTACGTCATGGCTCGTTACGACGCGGGCAAGTTCCGAGTCCACGGGGGCTACTATTACGGCACGTTCGGTCAGGGCGTGTTCGGCGCGGACTTCGCCATTGCCGGAGCCTGGACGGGTGCCATCGAGCACTCCACGGGTCCGGGAGCGACCACGTGGTTCGCGGTCAATACGCCGATCGTTTACGATAACTTGCAACTCATGCTTGCGGCTGGGGTGCCTTGGGATCGATCGACGGGTTATCAGTACGCAGCCAGCGTGGTGTACGGCGTTCGGTTCTAGCCGAAGGTTTTGGAGAAGTCGAGTCGAGGGGAGCGTGTCGCTCCCCTAGATTGTTTATGCCCCTCTCGCCTCTGCCGCTACGCGGCGAGAAAGGATGAAATACTAGTACGCAGTTCTTCCTCTAACCGGTCAGTGCCTCAGTCGATCTCGATTTTCCGCGTAAACGATAAGCCGTCCAGAGGCCGATTGAGACGAAGCAGAGGGGAAGGATCGCTCTCTGAAGGCTAACTCTCCAAGCAGCAGGTTTCATAAATGCGGGGTCTGGAACAAGCTCACCATTTTTAGCAATGTAGATGGCCTGAGTGTCGTTATCTTGAACAATCGCCCCCTCCTGCCACTTCCAAACAAAAGGAGAGACTTTCTTTACCGACCCAGGAATAAGGCTGTACTGCCGAACCTGAGTGACTGCATTCCCTTCTTTGAATGTAAGTTTCACTACCTTTGGGATTTGAATCTTTCCAAGTGGGCTCCATTCAACCGTCTCAAAAACTTGCTGGTTGTTCCGAGATTTACTTCCCCCAACAATTTTGGAGATGTAAGTTCCACGTTCACCGCTTGTAAA
>CAZAVC010000455.1:0-1993 GCA_964488265.1 uncultured Fimbriimonas sp. | reverse complement strand
TCTTATAGATGCCTGCGCAGAGCGCAACGTCCGGAGACAAAAAAAGCGGGGCGATCTTTCGACCGCCCCGCTCTCAAGGTTCGTTTCCTTAGGACTCAGCCTCAGGAGTGGCTTCCGGCTCAGCGTCTCGAAGAAGACCCTTGAGCATGCCCAAGCGCTCACCAATGGTGGCACCGCCCGTAGCAACGCCACGGCGACTGGTGTCTTCGAAGTTGTCGTCGCGACCGCGTCGACCGCCTCGACCAGGAGCACCTGCACGTGGCTTTCGGAACTCGTCGTGGAAGTCGCCAGACGAAGGTCGAATCTCTCCGCCGCCGCCAAGGGCTCGCATAGAAAGAATCATCCGTCGCTCATCCGGTCGAAGGTCGAGCACTTGCACGTCCACTTCTTGACCCTCTTCAACAACCTCTTGAGGTCGCTTCAGACGGCGATAGCTCATCTCGCTCAGCGGAAGGAACGCTTCTGCATTCTCAGGAAGCTTCACGAATGCGCCGCTTTGAACCAATCGACCGATCGTAACCTTAAGGTTTTGACCCGTTCGGTAGTTCTGCTTGATAAGGTTCCACGGATCAGGAAGAACTTGTCGGTGTCCCAACGAAATCTTGCCTACGCCCGGATCAAGTCGAAGAACCATGACTTGGATGTCTTGACCTTCCTTGAACATTTCCTTCGGGTGAGAGATGCGTGCCCAGCTCATTTCAGAGATGTGCAGCAGACCATCAACGCCGCCAAGGTCAACAAAAGCACCGTAGTCGGTCAACCGTCGAACCGCACCCGTAAGGATGTCGCCGACGTTGACGTTCTTGAAAATCTCGTCCTTGACGTTGGCTCGCTTCTCTTCCTCGGCAAGTCGGTTGGAAAGAACGACCTTCTTTCGCTCGCGGTCAATTTCGATGACCTTAAGCTCAAGGGGTTGCCCAACAAACTTGTCTAGGTTTCGGAGCTTGCCGCTGCCAACGTGAGTTGCGGGAACGAAGCCTCGAACTCCCACGTCGACCACCAGACCACCCTTGACTCGATCGATAACCTGCGCAGTGATGGCGCTTTGATCTTCGAACGAACCAACGATTCGATCCCATTGCTCTTCAAACTCGGCTCGCTTTCGGGAAACGATCGCGTTTCCGTCGCCGCCTTCGCTCTTGATGACAACAACGTTGATCTTGTCGCCGATGTTGTAGAGACCTTCTGCGGTCGAAAGGTTCTGCTCGCTCAACTCGTTGAGCGGGATGATGCCTTCGGACTTGCCGCCAAGGTCAACAAAAAGTCGATCCTTTTCGATTTGGATGACCGTCGCAAGAACGCGGTCACCTTTCTGGTGTCGCTTGTAAGATCCGTCTCCACCGTTCGCATCTTCGATCGTGCCCGCATCAAAAGCGGTCATGTACTGATCAAAGAGGTCGGTATCGTCTGCGCTGACCACACCTTCTGCGGCTTTCGGCGCTTCGTCAGCTACCGGAGCAACGGCTTCTGGTTCGACAGCCGGTGCTTCGGCGACTGCCGTTGCTTCTACCTGGGTCGTGGCCTGTTCGGGTTCAGGCGTGGTCGTCACGGCAGCTTCGGGGGCTGCTTGGGTGGAGTCGGGCGCCACTTCCGGCGTCTCGACCACCGGAGTTTGACCGCTTTCGTCGGTCGTGGGCGTAGTCATTTCGTCGATCGTCATTGGAAATCTCGAAAAGGTTTCGGTGAATGGGAATGTACCTTAAATCTTGACTCCACCACCGAAACCTGCTTCCGAATCTATGTGGTTACGTTAAGGAACGGTAAAGCGATTGGAACTTATCGTAGGAGCTTTGCGATAAGGATTCGTTCGGTTGCACAACCTTTCTGGTCCGGATCGTCTTCTCTGCCGCTTCTTTCACTGAGCCAAATACCCCTGTACCGACTCCGGCCAGAAGCGCCGACCCCATCGCGGGCCCTTCGTCCGATTCCAAGAGAACGCAGGGAGCTTCAAAGGCGTTGGCAATGATTTGAACCCAAAAGTCGGACCCCGCTC
>CAZAVC010000454.1:0-1999 GCA_964488265.1 uncultured Fimbriimonas sp. | reverse complement strand
GCCAGGAATAAGACTGCTCGGAGTAGTACTCGCGAATCCGATCAAGCGTCCGCTTGATGCGCGCCTCTTCATCGTAGGCGGGGATGATTACCTCAAGATCGACTGGAACCACGGATCGGACTCACTGTACCTAGCCCACGCCAGAACGTTGCATTCTCGGATGCCCTAACCAGGGCGAGAACTCAGTTTCAGGCAGAACGAAGGTCAAGCTCTAAAACAGGAGTTGGGGAGAGAAAGGTTCCGCAGTGCCAAATCGGAAAGTGGTGGGTCCTGTGGGATTCGAACCCACGACCAACGGCTTAAAAGGCCGCTGCTCTACCGCTGAGCTAAATCCCCAACCCGAAGATTCTACCCAGTCAACCCGCGAAAGGTTCCACGGTATGGGAACCCTCGCAAACCGTCAGCGGGTAACTTTTGGCAACGATGTCCGAAGAGTTGACATACAAGAGTTCCGGGGTCGATATCGATCAAGCCCAACGCGCCCTTAGATCGGTCATCCCGGCGATCCAAGCAACTCAAGGCGATTCGGTTGTGGGCGGAGTCGGGGGGTTCGGAGCCCTTTTCGATCCCAAACTAGGCGATTATCAACGACCACTTTTGGTCAGCTCGATCGACGGTGTTGGCACAAAGACCAAGGTAGCAGCGATGGTCGGAGACTATTCGCACCTTGGAGAAGACATCGTCAACCACTGCGTAAATGATATTCTCTGCCAGGGCGCTCGCCCTCTCTTCTTCCTCGATTATTACGGCTGCTCGGCCCTCTCACCGCTTTACTTCGAACAGGTGGTGGGTGGCATGGCAAGAGCTTGCGGTGCGGTTGGTTGCGCCCTTGTCGGCGGAGAAACCGCCGAGATGCCCGGTGTCTATGCAGACGACGAAATCGACGTTGTCGGCACGATTGTCGGCGTCGTGGAAGCCGACCGGAAGCTTCCGCGACAAAAGGCTCAGGCGGGCGACCTCGTCATTGGAATCGGCTCATCCGGATTGCACACCAATGGGTTCTCATTGGCAAGAAAGGCTCTTTTCGATGTCGGTGGACTCAGCGTACGGGATGCCCTGACCGAGGGCGAAGAAACCACCATTGGCGATGCCCTGCTGGCACCCCATAAGTGCTACTTCAACAGCGTCTGGCCATTGTTGGAAATGGACGCCCCCATTCGGTCTATTGCTCACCTCACGGGTGGTGGATTCTTCGATAACATCCCGCGAGTACTCTCGGCGACCGTTCGAGTTCATATCGACAAGCGAAGCTGGGAAACCCCTCGCATCTTCCGACTGATCCAAGAGGCGGGTGGCATTCCCGACCCAGAAATGTATCGCACCTTTAACATGGGCATCGGCATGGTGCTCATTGTTGAGAGATTCGAGGCGCAAAAAATCCTCGCCGAGCTCCACGCTGCGGGAGGGTTTGCAGCGGTGATCGGCGAGGTTGTGGATGGCGCGAACGATGTTCTCGTTCTGTAAGTCGGGCTAGCTCAGGCGAAATACGAAGCGGGCGTTGCCGAGAGCGATCTCGGTACCGTCCGACAAGATCGCTTCTTCCACTCGCTCAAAGTCGTCGCGCAGCACGTAGGTGCCGTTCGAAGAGCCAAGGTCGGTGATCATCCAGACATCGTCTTCAAAGGTCAATTTTGCATGCTTGCGGCTCACGTAGACGCCTTCTGGCAGAGACCCCAGGTCGATGTCGATCGGACCCACTGCCGGGTCGAATCGACCGATCGTTGCGGGCGAGTGAACCGGAAATTCGATATCGGTCTCAGCACCGCTTCGCTTTACGATCAGCCTCGGCGGCGTGGCTTCAGCCTGGGCGACCGTCTCCCCAGTGATCTCAGACGCGCCATCAGCGCTTAGGTCAGGGGCTACTTCTTGTTCAAGATCGTTCATCACTTTCTCCCGATTCAAATCGGCTTTTACCTGCAAAACCCGAGGGTTGACCCATTCTCGCAACCAGGACGAGCAAATAGTGCGTCGCCCCCGAGGCTTTTGTGCCTTAGGGTTT
>CAZAVC010000453.1:0-2001 GCA_964488265.1 uncultured Fimbriimonas sp. | reverse complement strand
GACTCTGGAGGATCATAACAACGACTTGCGGCGGCAAAGTTGGCAACAGAGCGGTAACCTTCGGACATGAGTGCCGAAGGCATCGCCGCTTTGAAAAGTCACCCCGACATCATTGCGATCCAGCAATGGCTTGTCGAACATGAGTCGGAACTTCTAGATCAGACTCGTAAGCTCCTCCGATTCAACACCATCGAAGGCGACCCAGAGCCCAACGCTCCCTACGGAAAGGGGAATCGCGAGGCATTGGATTACTGCCTGCAACTCGCCAAAGAAGCGGGATGGGAAACGGTGGATCTAGAGGGTCATCTAGGCTACGCCACCTTTGGCAACGGCGAGCGACTCGTTATGGCTTTGGGGCACATCGACGTTGTCCCGGTTTCTCCAGATTGGAAGCACGATCCGTTCGGCGCTGAGATCGATGGCGAGTACATCTACGCTCGCGGCACAACGGACGATAAAGGTCCGACCATGGCGGCTTGGTTCGCTATGCGAGCCATTCAGGCGATCAAGCCAGGCCTCTCGGCCCGACTGCGAATGGCATTTGGGTGCAACGAAGAGAGCGGATTCGGCTGCGTGGAACGATACGTTCAAACAGAAGAAGCTCCCACTTTCGGAGTCGCACCCGATAGCGGTTGGCCCTGTTACAACGCCGAAAAGGGCATTGCCAATTTAGAGCTTTCGGTCCGAGTCCCAGGCGGCGAGTATCGCCTCGTCGAGTTCGTCGGCGGAAGTCGACCCAACATCGTGATCGACCGCATCGACTTTGCGGTGGAGGCGGAAGGCGCAGCTCTTGAACTGCTGAAAACTGCCGTTACCGATAACTGGGACAAGAACCTCGTTCTCACGCTTGACGGAGGAAAACTCCGAGGAGTCGCCCACGGAAAGGCCGCTCACGGAAGCACGCCGTTCATGGGCGATTCCGCCGCGACTCGAGCGGTTCGTTTCCTTTTAGCTTCGTGCCCGCTTGACCAGAAAGAGTTCTACGAGAACCTGCTCATGGCAACCCACCCCAGCGGCGTAGGTCTTGGAATTCACGGCCGAGACGATGTTGCGGGCGATCTGACCGCCAACGTCGGCATTTGCTCGCTCACTGGAGACAAGCTGGACATTCTTGTGAACGTTCGCTATCCGGTGAAGTGGACTGGGGCCCATTTAGAGGAGCTCTGTCGCACCAAACTAGTCGCCCTTGGAGAGCAATGGCAACTCGAAGTTTCTCGAGACAGCGCACCGCTCTACTTCCCCTCTGAGCACCCGATGGTTAAAACGATCATCGATGTTTACGAAGCCGAAACGGGCGAGCGGCGTAGTCCAGGAGCCATGGGTGGCGGAACGTACGCACGCGCGGTACCGAACACGATCTCCATCGGAACCGGTTGGATCGGCGACGGCGATGCCCACGAAAACGACGAACGGATTGCCATTCAGAGCCTGTTCAGGATGTCTCGCATTTACGCCCACATTCTGTATCGACTGGCAACGATGGACGCCTAAAGCTCGACTGGGTGGTTTGCGAGATCAGCTTTTTAGCCGGGCTCGCAGACCACCAAAATCACCGTTCGAGAACAGAACAAGAACATCATTTTCTTGCACCCACTCGGCAAAGACTGTTTCAAGGTCGGCCCCCCAACCTTCTTTGCCCGCCCGACTAAGTGGCAAGACGTAAGCCAATTTTCCGAGACTCTCCAGGTCTGCCTTCAACTTATCGAGGTCGAGCCGCTGAGTGTCGTCGTACCTTTCCGGGCGATCCAACGAGCCAATAGCCACACCGGCGGCCTCGGTGAAGCACGCCGCTAACTCTTTCTGAAAAACGTTCCGCGTGGTCGTGTTGGAACGCGGCTCAAAGGCAGCGAGGATTCTTCGACCGGGGTACTTGTCGGCGATTGCCTTGAGCGTCTCTTTGATCGCGGTGGGGTGGTGTCCAAAGTCGCCGATAACGGTTGCACCCTTCCAAGTGCCGCCCACTTCCCTCCGCCTCTTAGGGTGTCGATAAGTCTTTGCACC
>CAZAVC010000452.1:0-2005 GCA_964488265.1 uncultured Fimbriimonas sp. | reverse complement strand
CTTGGGTTCTTCAATGCGATTCCTGTTTCTTCCTTCGTACCCTACGACGTGAGGTCGTTGCCGGTTTCTGCGGTTTATTGAACCTTCAGGAGCGGTAACGAATTCGTCTTCCGATCAAAACGTCTGGAGGTCAAACCTCGTTCCCAGACGCTTCTGTAATTCTTCTGACGACTAAACAACGGTTCTTTGTCGCCGATCCACCAGAATCTGCCCGGGAATTGAGATTATGGGTTATAGAGCCCAAATCCTCCCCGAAAGATTCGATCAACCGTGGGGAATTCCTTCCTAAAGCGGACCGAATGAGAGATAAAGCGCATCGTCCGCCAATTCGGAGGTCGAAGCAACTCTTTGATCGAAACACACGCCCGGAATCCAAATGGGCCCAACGAGGTCGCAGACGATCGGAAGTCGAGCCCGGGCCGCCGGGGTGAGTTTGGCTTCCGAGAGCAAGTCCGAAACCTTTCGATGACCCTCGAAGCCCACCGGCGATAGGCGATCTCCCGGTTGGGCGCTTCGGAAATACAGTTCGCCCTTCATGCCGGCTCGAGAGATGACAACGTTGAGCGAGTCTCGATGGGTGCGGCTGTAGGCTTGGTCGAGAGGTCTAGGCGTTGCGGTGAATTTCCAACCAAACTCTTCCGATTCGGTTTCGCCTGGAACGGTGAGTTTGTAGCGAAACGGCTCCGTAGGATGCGATTGTCGAACGTGAATCGCATCTTGAGACCAAACCACCTCCACTTCGGCACCCTCGGTAGTCACCGATCCGGTTTGGTGACGCTCGTGATCCGCGTGACTGAGGGCTTGCAACACTAGGTTGGTCTGATGATAGTCGAGCGAACCCTGGAGAGCCGAAACGGCAAGGCGGATCGATCGCTTGAATAGCACCGCCGGGAGCTGGGTTAATGCGCTTCGGTCAAATCGAATTTCGCAGTCGCGGGTGAGAAAGCCCAGTTGACCATTGGTCGGTACCTCGCATCGTTCCAGCGCGGCGGCGGCGGCTCCGTTCAAGAATCGGTGTTCTTCGTCAATGATCTCGGCCGCCCGCACGATTGCGTCTTCGTATCGAGGGTTGATAGCGGCGAATTCTGGTCCAATTCGGTGTCGAATCCGGGCTCGCGAGAGGTCCAAATCGAAGTTAGAAGGATCGTCGTGATACCAAAGGCCGTTCTCATCGCAGTAGGCTCGGGTCTCATCCCGTGTGAAAGGTAGTAGGGGCCGCACAATTTCATCGGCGGTCCTTCCTTCAATCCCTGAAAGCCCAGCGGAGCCGGTGCCTCGGGCGAGGTTGAAAAGGATCGTCTCCACCGAATCGCTCTTGGTGTGAGCGGTGGCAATGAACTTGGTTTCGGTTGATCTTCTCGCGGATCGGAAGAACTGATACCTGGCCATTCGTCCCGCTTCCTCAATGCCGATCTTCAGGTCTTTGACCATTCGCGGAACATCCGCCCTACCGGAGACGAACGGTACGCCAAGCTCGTCGGCAAACGCATTGCAAAGGGACATCTCTTTGTCCGCCTCGGGTCGCTGACCGTGGTGAAGGTGGGCTGCCACCACGTTGAACCCAGCCCGATGAGCAAGTTGCAAAAGGCAAGTGCTGTCGGCGCCACCACTGTAGCCGATGAGGATGGGACCGGACTGCCGATCAATCCCTAACCTAGCCATCGATTCGACAAAGCGTTCAAGCACCAGAAGAGGGTACCGGAGCATCCGTTACCGGTCGGTAGCCCTAGGGTGAGCATGGAGGTCCTCTATACGTAGAAGGCACTCGTGAAGCGCGCCCTCTGCTGGCTGAGAAGAGACTTACGAACGACCGACCACACCGCCTTGTGGTACGCGACCGAGAATTTTGCGGAGGTTGCCCCGGTGTTTGTTTTTGATACCAATATCCTCAACCAGCTTCAGGATAAAGATGATCGGCGACTGACGTTCATCTACAAAAGCCTTCAGGAAGTCGATGATCGTCTTCGAGAGGCCGGCTCGCGCTTGACCGTCGTTTACGGCGACC
>CAZAVC010000451.1:0-2013 GCA_964488265.1 uncultured Fimbriimonas sp. | reverse complement strand
CTAAGAATCTCTATCAACGGGGAGGGACTGAATAATCATTTCGCCTTTCATCGAAACGTATGCTATACTCATTTCGATGAAAGGCGAAATGAGAGCGAGAATCTTTAAAGCTCTTTCCGATCCCACCCGGATTCGCATTTTAGAGTTCCTTTCTTGTTCCTGTTGCGGTCGGGCGGCGGTTCGAGAGGATGGAGGCGTCGAGAGTCCCACGGCCGGGGAGGTGTGTTGCCACATCACTGGGGCCGATAAGATCACCTCGACCGTCTCACACCACTTGCATGAACTCGAAGCGGTTGGGCTAGTCAATCTAGAAAAGCGAGGGAAAGCGACACTTTGCACACTCCGACCGGCAGGATTAATGGTTCTTGCTGAGTACCTGACCCAACTCGCCGAAGCATCGCATAACGGTCTTGCTAGAGACCACTCCCAAGGAAACACTATGTCAACCAACGATCTCAACAAGCGCGAGGACGTGCGCGAGCTAGTCAAGCAGAAGTACGGAGAGGCAGCTCTTCGCGTGATGAACAACCAGCCTGGTTCTTGCTGTGGAGGCTCTGCATCAGAAGCCCCGACCTCGTCAAGTACCGAAACGAAATCAGCGAGCGAGGAAGGGTGCTGCTCGAGGGTAGTGGACCCGATCACCAGCAACCTCTATTCCGAACTTGAGGCTTCGGAATTGCCTGAGACAGCACTCCTTGCAAGTCTTGGATGCGGAAACCCAACCGCTCTTGCCGAACTAAGCGCGGGAGAGACGGTGCTCGATCTAGGGAGCGGTGGAGGAATCGATGTACTTCTCTCTGCTCGGCGTGTGGGTCCTTCCGGCTTTGCCTACGGACTGGATATGACGGATGAGATGCTCGCCCTTGCGGAGAAGAACAAGAGTGAGGCGCAAGCCGAGAACGTGCAATTCCTCAAAGGGCATATTGAGGATATTCCTCTTCCAAACGATTCGGTAGACGTGATCATTTCCAACTGTGTCATCAATCTATCTGCCGATAAAGACCGGGTCTTTAAGGAAGCTTTCCGGGTTTTGAAACCCGGTGGAAGGTTTGCCGTCTCAGACGTGGTGGTGGAGGAGAAACTCCCCGATGCCGTAAGACGGGACATGGAAATGTACGTCGGCTGCGTCTCGGGAGCATTAGAACGAGAGGAATACCTTGCCAAGCTCACGGCTGCCGGATTTGCCGAGGCGAGCATTGAACCCACTCGGCGCTACGAGTTCTCCGGTCTAGAGGGAGCCTGGGCTCCAAAGGGCGTTGCAGCCATGACCGACGACGAGAAGCGTGCCCTAGACGGCAAGATCATGGGCGCGTTCATTCGGGCTGTGAAGCCAGTCTGAAGAGGGTCTTGCTTGGACTAAGCAAAGCTCCCGGCAGCGGAACGAATTGGGTTGGAGGGCTCTGAAGGAGAACCACGACATCCATGGGAGGGAGAAAAGTGGTCGGGATGAGAGGATTCGAACCTCCGACCTCTGCGTCCCGAACGCAGCGCTCTACCAAGCTGAGCCACATCCCGATGGAGCCCTTGACGAGAATCGAACCCGTGACCTCTTCTTTACCAAAGAAGTGCTCTGCCGCTGAGCTACAAGGGCGAAAACGCTTTGAATGATACCCAAAGCCATGGCTGGATGCCCGCCCCCGCTCAAGAAAACCGATGAGCCCTGGTGAGATTGACCGGGTCAAACCCACCAGGACCCCTAAATACGCCTACGGATAAACAACGGGGTTGATGCGACTCGCCGCCGCATCGCCGCCCTTCAATCCCGGGAACCAAGTCGCCAGATCGTTCTCGCGCTGAGGGCTGTCCGGCTGAGAAATCACTGCCTCGGCGTCGTAAAAGATCACCGTCATCACTTCGCGAGTGGTGGTGGTCGATCCGTTCCCGGGCGCGCCGTGGATGCACCATCCATCGTGGAAAGTCGCGTCGCCTGCATTCATGCTGCCCACTTGAACCACCTCGAAACCGTGAGAGTGAATCAGCGATTCCAGTTGAGTCTCGCTATCGTCGGAGATG
>CAZAVC010000450.1:0-2016 GCA_964488265.1 uncultured Fimbriimonas sp. | reverse complement strand
CGCATCGATGCTCTTTAACTGGACGGGATAGATTTTGTTGGCCTTCAAGTAGGCGTCATCCACCCACTTTGCCCCATCTTCTTCTTTATCTAGGAACGCCTTTGCGTCCTCGATAATGATCATTTGTGGGGACCCGAGTTTGGTGTACTCAGGTTCGCCAAAAACGTCCGATCCGTCCTGCTTTTGGACCAATTGGATGTTTTGTGCCTTCGAAGCCGCTTGCTCTCGCAAAGGGAAGGTGGCGATCAGCGCGACCAATAGGGCCGCGCCGATTACCAAGGAGCCCTTGGCAAAGATTCGAAAAGTTGCAGGGCTCATGAACGTTCCTTACTTGCTATCGCCGAATGCGGTGAAGGAGACGGTGAGCTCGTCGTTCACCTTATCCTTCGCCACTGGGGCGATCTTGACGCCGTAGTCGCTGAGCTTGATGTTGAACTTGGTTTGCACCTGCAGAACGTCGCCCTGGAAGTAGTTTGCCTTGGTCTTAGCGCTCTCGGGAGCGTAGCGGACTCGCGCCTTAACGCTGATGTTCTTCGTTACTCCGTGGAGGGTGAACTTACCGGTGACGTTGTACTCATCGCCCTTTACAAACTTGCCGCCCGTGATTTCAAAGGTCGCGGTGGGGTACTTAGAAACGTCCAACCATTGCGGGCTGCGCATGTGCTCGTCTCGGGTGGGGATACCCGTGTCGAGGCTGGCGAGGTCGACCATGATCTTTCCGGATCCCGTTTTCTTCTCTGGATCAAACTTGAGGTTGCCCGAGATCTTGGCGGTTCGCGCCGTGAAGTTCTCGAACGTCGTGTCAGATTCGATGACCACGATCTGTCGGGCATCCATTCCGGACTTTCCGACAACGAAGGTTTTTTCAGCGGCCAGGGCGAGCGGGCTCACCGAAGCTACGAGCATAAGAATTGCAGCAGAAGTTTTCATGGTTCCTCTCTTTGCCTACGCTCAGGTGCGAGTAGGCGTTCGTCGAATTCCATCATCCCACTAGGTTGGTCGGAGTGACTGTATCCGACCACACAAATGCAGGGAAGTTAGAGCAAATCGTTAACGACTTTATCACTTGTCGACTGTAGACGGAGCCCCGGAGCGCCTTCCCAGATGGTGGCGATGGTTGGATCTTCAACCAGTTTGAGGACGGTCGAGCCTCCCGGAGCGGGTACGTGCCCGCCCGCCTTCACAAGTGCGCCTAGCAGATTGCCCTGTGCCAGCCCAAGGAGAAATCCTTTTGCGGTGGCGACTTTATCGGCGGAGATACCCGTCAGGGCGTACTCGGGCATCGCAAACTTCACCATTCCGCGCGTAAAAACGATCGACTGCCCGTTGATCACTGCTTCATGCGTTCCAATGTGCTCGCGCGAATCGACCTTGGGGTCGTATCGCATGGGGAGAAGCAACTGGTTTGGAAGCAGGTACCTGACCGCCAACGGGTCGGCGACAACTCCCTCGGAGAGATCGGAGATACGGCGAGCGATCTGAAGGAAAAAGTCGAGAGCCGGATAAACCTCGGGGTCGTGCGATTCGAACGTGAGTTGCATCACCCATTGGGTTGCCCGAACGCGATTGAGCACTTCCGGTGACAGAGCGCTTGCGAGGGGTGATTGCAAAAGCGGTTCCGGTCTGAAACCCGCTTCGTGGGCGGGCATCACCATGAGGCGTAAGACCGTCTGCTGATTCTTGGTCGAGAGGGCGAACTGTCCTCGTTGCATCGGTAACTCGAGGAGGCTCTTGTCGTTCCCTTGAACCATTGGCACGCCGAAACCTTCCACCGGCGCAACCGTTCCCATCGGCCCGTACGACTCTTTGGGTTCAGGATGGATAATCGAGGCGATAGAGGGGAGCACCGCCGAACTGCCTAGCACGCTGAAGTAGTAGTTCTTGGCAATACCGAATCCGGGCCCCTTGGGCTTAGAAAAGCGAAACGGAGGAATTCGGCCAACGCGCATGGGCTGAGTTTATCTCTGAAGCTTTGCGAGGAGAGATAGGCGCAAAACAAAACGACCCTAGCCGATG
>CAZAVC010000449.1:0-2024 GCA_964488265.1 uncultured Fimbriimonas sp. | reverse complement strand
CCCGATGATTGCGCCTAGGGAAAACTCGGCGGAACGCAAATGGGTTACCGCAAGATCCATTGGCAGAGCATGGCGAATGCTCCCGATTGCGGCTTCAATGGATTCGATTGCAGATGCCAATTCCACTTTGTGTCGTGCGTTCGGCGTTCCGGGTTCGGTTTCTGGAACGAGACTGACTAGCTCTTTTCGTAGCTCTGGAAATCCCTCTTGAGTGAGCGTGGAGATGCACAACTGTTCCTGGGTCTTGGCTAGGTCAGCCTTAGTAGCGATGCGAAGGAGGGAAGCGTTCAGGGTGGAGAGTCGTACGAATTCCGCCTCGTCTTCCTCTGTCCACCCTTTTGAACCATCGAACAGATAGAGAATCAAGTCTGCCGATTCAGCTTGAATGCGAGTACGACGAATGCCCTCTGCTTCAACGGAGTCGTTTGAGTCCCTTAGTCCAGCGGTGTCGACAAGGGTGAAAAGGAGTCCTTCGATCTCAAACGAATCCTCTAGGTAGTCGCGCGTGGTGCCTTCGATTTCCGTGACGATCGCCCGGTTGTTGCCAAGTAGGGCATTGAAAAGGCTGGACTTTCCCGCGTTTGGTCTGCCGAGAAGTGCGGTGCGGATTCCGTTGCGAACGAGGCGGCCGTAGTGCTCGGCTGCGGCCAGCGCTTTCAGCTCGCCCAGTGCAACTTCGAGTTTCTCGACCAGCTCATCTGGGTCTGGATCGCCGAGCTCTTCGCTGAAGTCGACATGCGCCTCGAGTGTTGCAATGACGGTTTGGAGTGGGTCGAGCGCCTTCTCTATCCGTAAACGAAGGGCTCCTTCTCGATTCTCATTCGCCATTTTTAGTTGACGATCGGTAAGTGCGCGGATGGTTTCGTCGATGGCTTCTGCTTGCGTGAGATCGATTTTGCCGTTCAGGAATGCTCGCTCGGAAAACTCTCCTGGTCGAGCCGGGGCGCACCCGCCTTGGTAGAGACGCTCGAGGATGTGTCGAACAGAAGCTGGGGATCCGTGGACAGCACATTCGAAGCCCTCGTTGCCCGTAAAGGAGGATCCTTGCGGGAAGAAGGTGATCAGTCCATCATCGCCGTTGAGAAACTTGGCATAGTGTGATTTTCGCGGCGAGGGGTCTACGGGCGAGGCAAGGATCGAGTGTCTCAACAACCAGCTTCCGGATCCATCTACCCGGATGACCGCTACCGCCCCGCCTAAAGCTGTGATCGGTGCCGCGATTGGGCCAAACATGTCCACGCCTGAATTATGAAGTCGCAGAACTTTGCCGGCTTCATTAATGACCTGGAAAGGTGGGAAAGGAGTTGGCGTAAACTAGGTTCCGATGAAGCTCTTTGTCGACACAGGCGATATCGAAGAAGTCAAGCGTGCAGCCGAATGGGGCGTCCTTGACGGCGTAACTACGAACCCGACCCTCATCGCTAAGTCCGGAAAGGGCTTTAAGGAGACGGTTCTGGCGATTTGCGAGGCCGTTCCCGGAGGCGATATTTCTGCGGAAGTCGTAGCGACCGACTACGACACGATGTTGAAGGAGGCTCTCGAGATTGCCTCGTGGCATCCACAGATTGTTGTAAAGGTGCCCCTCATCGAGCCGGGGGTACGGCTGGTGAAAACTCTCTCGGACAAGGGGATCAAAACGAACGTGACCCTGGTGTTCACGGTTGGTCAGGCTCTGATGGCGGCCAAGGCGGGTGCAACGTACATCTCCAACTTTGTGGGAAGGGTAGACGACTTGGCAACTGACGGTATGAACGCGGTCACCGAGACGGTAGAGATGGTCGCAACCTATGGATATCGTTCTGAGGTGCTTGTAGCATCTGTTCGGCACCCGCTCCACGTGCTGCAGGCTATTCAGAGTGGGGCACATGTTGCCACCATGCCCCTGAAGGTGATTGAGGCTCTGTTCAAGCATCCGCTCACCGATTCCGGTCTTCAGCGGTTCCTTGACGACTGGAATAAAGCAGGCTTGTCGATCTTCGAGAAAAAAGACCGCTAGAGACAACCGTCTTAACAAAACAAAAGGG
>CAZAVC010000448.1:0-2037 GCA_964488265.1 uncultured Fimbriimonas sp. | reverse complement strand
CTACAACCTTGTCGAATCCTCACAGGAGCCGATTCTTTGGTTGGACCGAATGGTAACTTGAGCCGAATTGAACGGTGGGGCAAAACCTACGTTAGAATAGGAGTACAGGCTCATTGGCGAGTCAAGCCTATTTAAAAACAACCGAGAACAATGTCTGATCTTGACTCCAGAAAGCAGGCGATCCTTCGCGCAATTGTCATCGAGTACGTCTCGCAGGCGGAGCCGATTGCGAGTGAGGCGTTGGTTCAGAAATACGACCTCGGTGTTCGGTCCGCGACAGTTCGCAATGAGATGGCGGAGCTTTCCGAGTTGGGGATGCTGGAGCAGCCTCACACCTCGGCGGGAAGGGTTCCTAGTGATCTCGGCTACCGATTCTATGTCGACCGTCTAGTGGAAGTCCGCGAACCCGACTCGGCGTCCAAGAGCGCGATAGACGATGCCTCCGATGAAGGCGACGCACTCCAAGAACTCTTAAGAGAGACCATTCGAAGCCTCTCCCGAATGACCCACCTGTTGGGAGTCGCAACCACGGCACGAGATACTTCGATTGAAGTGAGAACCGCCATTGTCAGCGCCTTGGGACCTGCACGCGCTTTACTCGTTGTTGCGTTCGGCAACGGTCACGTTGAAAACCGGATGATGGAATGTCCGACTAACCTTTCGCTGGAGGACGTTGGCAGACTGAATGAAACGCTACAACGGGAAGTGATCGGTCAGGACGTGTCGCAGTTGTCCCGCCTGAAACTACCGATTTCGGAACTTGGCTCACCGAGAGAACTCCTTGCATTGGCGGTTTGGAATCAGCTGATCGCGATCGGCCAAGAACTCTCTAGAGGCAAGGTCTTTACCGAGGGTGAGGAATTCCTCCTTGGCCAGCCGGAATTTCGTCGGGATCCGGGTGCCTTCGCGGAACTCTTGCGACAGCTTTACGATGGCGACGCCCTGTACCGAGCCGTTTACCCGAATGCGGTTTCCCAATCTTCCGCAACCGCAGGGACAGGAACGGTCACGATCGGGAAAGAGAACGTCCAGAGCGAGCTCCAAAAGTTCTCCGTGGTGAGAAGCACCTATTTCGTTGGAAACAACGAAGCAGGCGTCATCGCTCTTGTCGGACCCACGCGAATGGCGTACGACAAGAGCATTCCGTTGGTGAACTTCACGGCGGAGGTTCTCAGCGAGAGCCTCACGAAGTTCTTTGGCTAATCGCTACTCAACGGCAAAAATCGAATCGTTGATTCCAGCGTTCACCTTCGGTTCGCCGTAAATCGTCCTTGCCGCAAACTTATCTTCGGCGTTACGGACCGACATCGCCGAAGGCACCCAAACACCGTTCACGAGTTTGTGCTTTTCGTAAAAGAAGGTCGCCTTGAGACGGCCTTTTTGGTCGTACCACTCGCGCTTGGTCTGAACCTTCTTTTCCGGGTCCATCCAAACCCGGTGACGGACATCGTCGTTGAGTTCTTCCACGTAGGTGAGATCGAAGACGTACTCCTTTGTCTCACGATCTACGCGAACAAACTTCGATTGGAAAAACTTCTCAAACAGAGAGGGGGTGAGAAAACCAAAGTCAAGGAAGGTTTGTCGTCGCCCGGGTGACTTCGAAACGTCGACCTTCGGATACTGCCTCAGCTTAGGGATTCGCCACTTTTGAATGCCACCGTTAATGATGTAGGTCACCTCGGTGTCGTCTGCGTACATCTCTACACGCACCTTGAACGGCTCCTTGACGAAGATTTTCACCCTTTCGAAGTTGTAGCTTCTCGCGAAATCATCGCTGATTTTTCGAAGCTCAGATCGCTTGTAAGATTCAAACTTCGCCGCAAAGCTGACATCTTTCAGCTTGGGCTGCCAGACGCTCTCAATGGTTGGAGTGGCTTGAAGCGCGAGGGTTGCGTTCAGTAACAGAGGAATAATCATTTGCCGTTGGCCCGAAATCCTACTAGATTCCCACGAAGACAGCCATTTTGACCAAAGACACATTTAAGCTCCTTTTGCCGTGGATGTCTCGTGTAAATTTACAGTATGCCGACGAATGGG
>CAZAVC010000447.1:0-2043 GCA_964488265.1 uncultured Fimbriimonas sp. | reverse complement strand
ACTCGGCGACATGATGTCTTCGATGCAAGGCGCGATGGCCCGAGCTCAGAACCTAGAACAAGAACTCGAGAAAGAAGAGTTCGTGATCGACAAGGGTCCGGTAAAGGCAACGTTCGACGGAGTCGGTCGCATCAAGAAAGTTTCCATTGACAAGTCGGTGGTCGATCCCGAAGATGTTGAAGCTCTTGAGGACCTGATCGCAGGCGCTATGCGCGACGGATTTGAAAAGGCGGTTGAAATCCGCAACGACAAGATGGCCGAGATTCTTCCGAACCTTCCGAAGATTCCCGGTCTGACCATGTAAACCAAGGGCGAACGTTGCTCTTTGCAAAGCCGCTGGCCGAACTGATTGCCGAACTGGAGAAACTCCCCGGTGTCGGTCCTAAGTCTGCCCAGCGGCTTGCTTATTATCTGCTCGGCGTTCCTGATCACGAGGCAAAAAGACTCGCCTCCGCCATTATCGAGGCGAAAGAGAAGCTTCGCTTCTGCACGGTTTGCGAGAACGTGACCGATCGCGAAGTGTGCGAAATTTGCGCGGACCCCCGTCGATCAGCCCAGACCATCTGCGTGGTCGCCGAACCTAGAGACGTGGTGGCGATGGAGCGCATCAACGAGTACAAGGGTTTCTATCACGTGCTCCATGGTCTCCTTTCACCCATGGATGGCGTGGGACCAGAACGGCTAAGAATCAAGTCGCTGCTCGCCCGAATCGGGCTCGATGAAACGAGCGAATTGATCCTCGCCACCAACGCCACCATCGAAGGCGACGCGACGTCGCTGTATTTAGCGAAGCTGGTCAAGCCGCTCGGTGTGAAAGTCACCCGGCTGGCTCATGGAATGCCCATCGGTGGGGAATTGGATTACGCGGACTCCGCAACCCTCCTATCCGCGCTTGAGTACCGTCGCGAACTTTGACCACTCTGGTCAAGGGATTTGCGGGAGTATATTTTCGCTATGATCTCCGCGCTTGCCTTGACCTTGACCCTAGCGACCCAAATTCCCCCGGCTCCAGCGATAGCTCCCATTCAAACGCCGCTCTATGGCAAAGTCGTAAGGATCAACGAACTTCCTTCGAAGATATTGCCCCCGCGCACCATCGACGTTTGGCTGCCAGAGGGATATTCACCCAAGAAGCGCTACAGCGTCTTATACATGCACGACGGGCAAATGCTTTTTGATGGAACGGCCACTTGGAACAAGCAAGAGTGGAAAGTGGACGAGACCCTCACCCGGCTGATGAAGTTGGGCAAGGTTCGAGAAGTGATTGTCGTTGGCGTGCACAATCGCGGGCTGTTTCGACACCCCGAGTACTACCCCGAAGATTCGCTTTCTCTGTTGCCGGAAGAACCGAGAAACCTGTTCATCAAAGGAGCTTTGGTAGGCGAGCCTTTGGCAAACAAATACCTGCAGCACCTGGTTACCGAGGTGAAGCCGTACATCGACGCCAATTTTGCCACCAAGCCAGGCAGGGACGAGACCTTTGTCGCGGGTTCCAGCATGGGCGGGCTGATATCCCTTTACGCCATCTGCCGTTATCCAGAGGTTTTCGGTGGGGCGGCTTGCTTAAGCACCCACTGGCCGGGAGGGATGGACATGAGCAACAAAGCCTTCCCGAAGTCCATCCGGGAGCATTTCCGCCAGGCGCTCCCCAAGCCGGGCAAGCACAAGATCTACTTCGACTTTGGCGACCAAACCTTAGACGTGTTCTATCCGCCGGAACAGAAGCAGATGGACGAGACCATGAAGGCGCTCGGCTGGACGGAGAAGAACTGGATCACCATGTTCTATCCGGGCGACGATCACACCGAAGTCGCGTGGTCGAAGCGATTCTTCGCCCCGGTTTTGTTCTTGCTAGGGAAGTAGGCCGACCCCTTAGTGGTTTCGCGGAACAAGGGCCGATTCTAAGCTCTGCAAAGAGCTCTGATCGGTCCAGTTCACCGAGATCGGAGTGACGCTAACAAACCCGTCCATTACCGAACGGACGTCGGTGTTCTCATCATTGGTTTTCATCACAACGGCTCCGCCCTGCCAGTAGTAAGCCCG
>CAZAVC010000446.1:0-2048 GCA_964488265.1 uncultured Fimbriimonas sp. | reverse complement strand
GACAGGAACCGTTTCGGTGCAACGGTTTCCGTGCAGGTCCCAGCAAATCAGAACCCTTGAACTCAATCGGGCTGCTTTCAACGCTGACTGAAAGTTCCAAAGAGCGTAGAATAGAGCGGTATGGCTGCGCAAAGAACCGTGGCGGTTGTCGGTGGTGGATTGGCAGGCCTCATGGCAACCATGAAGCTCGCCGAGGCTGGGCACAAAGTTAAGCTCTTTAGTCTCGTCCCCGTAAAGCGATCACACTCCGTGTGTGCTCAGGGTGGCATCAACGGTGCCGTGAACCTTCGAGGAGAAGGTGACTCTCCGTATCTACACTTTGAAGACACCATTACGGGTGGAGACTTCTTGAACCACCAGCCCCCGGTAATGCGGATGGCAGAGCGTGCTCCGGCGGTGATCTACTTGCTGGACCGAATGGGCGTTCCGTTCAACCGAACTGCGGAAGGTCTTCTTAGCTTCCGCCGATTCGGAGGCACCCTGAAGCACCGAACCGCCTACGCGGGCGCAACCACGGGACAACAGCTTCTTTACGCTCTTGACGAGCAAGTTCGTAGATGGGAAGCCATTGGCCGAGTAGAGAAGTACGAAGGCTGGGAATTCCTGGGCCTTATCAAGGACTCGGAAGGTCGCTGCCGCGGTTTGAGCTGCCAAGACCTGAAGTCGATGAAGATCGAGGCGTTCGCAACCGACTCGGTCATCATGGCGACGGGTGGAAACGGGCTGATCTTTGGTAAGTCCACCAACTCCATCATCAACACAGGCGCAGCGGTTTCCATTTGCTACCAAGCGGGTGTCCACTACGGCAACCCGGAAATGGTTCAAATTCACCCAACGGCTATCCCGGGCGAAGACAAGTGCCGGCTAATCTCCGAGTCCGTTCGCGGCGAGGGTGGTCGAATCTGGGTTCCTCGCGATCCGATGGATGCCCGACCTCCGGTCGACATCCCCGAGAATGATCGCTGGTACGTCTGTGAAGAGATGGACTCGAAGTACGGCAACCTCCTTAGCCGGGACATCGTCAGCTTCATCATCTACTGCGTCTGCCGAATGAATCGCGGTATCAAGGGTCGCCAACAGGTCTACCTGGACATCACCCAGCTTCATAACGAGCGCGGTGGTCCTTACAGCCGAGACCAGATCAACGACAAGCTTGAAGGCGTTCTCGAGATTTACGAAAAGTTCATGCGCGAGGATCCGATCGCGACCCCGATGCGCATTTACCCAGCGGTCCACTACACCATGGGCGGCCTTTGGGTGGACTACGAAACCAACGGCGACAACACGTGGGATCCGGATTCTCCTCGCAACCAAATGACCAACATCCCTGGTCTGTACGCAGCGGGCGAGTGCGAATTCCAATACCACGGTGCCAACCGACTCGGTGCCAACGCTCTTCTTGCCTGCCTAGTGGGTGGCGAGATCGCAGCCGAAGGCGTTATGTCTTACCTTTCCAAGGGTGACGTGGCGGCCGATTCGCTCTCTTCCGCAGTCGTCGAAGAGGCGCAGCGAGAGAAGCAAGCAGAATACGATCAGCTCCGACAAAGCAACGGTAAGGAGAACCCTTATCAGCTTCACGCCGAGCTTGCTGAAGTCATGTGGAACAACTGCGGTATCTGGCGGGTTCAAAACGACCTGTTCGCCGCACGCGAGAAGCTGGACGAGCTCACGATTCGCGCACGCCAGTGCGACCTCGTGGACAACAGCGGCTGGACGAACCAAGCGGTTCCGTTCGCTCGTGCAGTCATCCACATGATCGAAGCTTCCAAGGCGATCGTCGGCGGTGCCATCGATCGACAAGAGAGCCGTGGCGCTCACTTCAAGATGGATACGCCAGAACGAGACGACACCAACTGGTTGAAGACGACTCTGGCTTCTTGGACTCCGCAAGGACCTCAGTTCAGCTACGAGCCGATCGACTGCCGATTCATGGCGCCGCGCGCACGCAAGTACGCCGTCAACCAAGTCGGAATCGTTAAGAAGCTGCTGGGCGACAACTACCTCAGCGGATTCGAAGCCGCAGAAACGAAGGTCTGATCCGGCACCCA
>CAZAVC010000445.1:0-2060 GCA_964488265.1 uncultured Fimbriimonas sp. | reverse complement strand
GGTGGCTAAGGTCGTTTCTTGCGAGGAGTATCTCCGCTTAGTTCTTGTCTTTGTAACCAGGAAGTCGTCGGCCCTTGTAGTATCCGTCGGGGCTGGCGTTGTGGTTCAGTCGGAACGGCTCACCGTTGACGTTGCGGGTCAACACGATCTCTGGGAGTTCGGTGGTGTAGTTCGTTCGTCGAAGCGCGGTGCGCTGGTGGCTGTGACGTCGTTTCGGGTTTGGCATTTCTTCCTCGCGTTAAATTTGTGGTTCGCTACCCTTACTTCTTCTCTCGGTGAAGGGTGTACTTGCGAAGGTTCGAGTTGAACTTCATGAGCTCAAGACGATCAGGCGTGTTGCGCTTGTTCTTGGTGGTCGTATAGTAGCTCTTTCCGTCCTCGGTGCACACGAGGCGGATGATCTCGCGAATTTCGCCTTTCTTCTTGGCCATGAGACTCCTCGTTGCCGCGCACGATAATGCCCGGCGAACGTTAATTATTCCCCAGAATTGCAGCACTTTGCAACCATCGGGTCCACTCAATCGTCACGCCCTGGCAATTTCCGGGGGAGCAAACCCGCCCAAAGGGTCCTACATCGGATATTCTTGAACCAGAACGACGGTGTTCTTTGAAGTATGGCGTTTTGAAACGCCCGTAGAAGAAAGGGCTTCTGGTCGGTAGAAATATCGGGCTAGAAGCAGATTTTAAGGGTTGAGGTTTTTTGATTGAGTCAGGCTCTACGTCGTTCCAACGGATTTACATTGATCGAATTGCTGGTGGTGATTGCCATCATCGCGATTCTCGCCGCGCTCCTATTCCCGGTGTTTGCTCAGGCGAAAGAAGCGGCTAAGAAAACAGCCTGCCTTTCCAACACCAAGCAGATCGCGACCGCGTTCTTGATGTACCAAACCGATAACGACGACGGATTCCCCAACACGGGCGAGTCTGGTCTTTGGTTTGGACGACGATTCCGGTGGCCGATCATGCCGTATCTGGCTCTCGCCCAGCAGCGGATTTCGAACACCAACCCGAGTTCAAACTCAAGCTCGGCGCTGCTCTACTGTCCCTCCGATTCCACGCGGGGAGCGTTTAACGACACCTCGTATGCGTACGTTTCGTCTCTCTATCGACCCTGGACGTTCCTGCAAACGGCGACTCTCAACGACCTACGCGTAAACGATCCTTGCCCGACTACCTGCGTGACCGTTACCACCAGCGGGGTGGAAACACCTAGTCGAAAAGTGATGCTGTTGGAGTGGATCAATTCTCACCAATCCGGTCCCGCAGGGCAAACAGGTCCCTGGGGTCGCACCGGAGCCTCGACGGGCTGGGTTCCTGGTCCAGGACGGTTCGAGGGCACGCGCAATCTCTGCTTTGTGGACGGTCACTCTAAGTTCACGCCCGCTTCGGCAATGGCGGTCTCTCACCTGGACACTCCGGATCCGAACATTACGCCTTTGGGATCGTTTGGGTCCGACTTAAAATAACGGTCGATGAGTATCGCGGTGATCGGGGGCGGAGTCATGGGGCTCTCGATCGCCTATGCCCTCCGCAAGATGTCGCCGAGCAATTCGGTGACCGTGTTCGATCGCTTCCCGTTGGAGCACACCAACGGGAGTTCGCATGGTCGCTCTCGCATTGTGCGGATCAGCTACCCGGATCCATTCTTCGCCGGGATCATGGCGGAAACCATGCCCCTCTGGAGGCAGTGGCAGCATGTCGCTCCCGAGCCGTTTTTGTTTGAGACCGGGCTCCTGTATTTCGGCGCTTCGACCAACCCTGATATCGTTGGTGTCCGCGAAGCCCTACGGGAGCTTTCCGTTTCCCATGAAGTCCTCAATGCGAAAGAGTGTAAGGAAAAGTATCAAAACTTGCACTTATCTTCATCAGAGGAAGCCATTTTTGCCCACGATGGTGGCTGGGTTCATGCGGATAGGGTTCGCCGATTCCTCGCGGAGAATTTCCTAAACGACGGAGGCGCGTTCGTGCAGAAGGCAGTTTCGCCGTCTGATTTAGCCGGAAACTATGACCAAGTGGTCGTCGCCGCCGGGGCGTGGATCACCGACTTCGCGCCCTTGCCC
>CAZAVC010000444.1:0-2062 GCA_964488265.1 uncultured Fimbriimonas sp. | reverse complement strand
TTTTTTTTTTGATTTTTATATTAGATCTTTGCCCTAAACTTTTGTACTTTCTCTTTTTGTTGTATCTATTATAGGAGTCGTTTTAGACCGCTCGCGTACACGGTCCCTTCGATGGGCGACATCAGTTCCTGCGCTCTTTCTTGATTCAAGTCGAACGCACCGATGACCTTAACCGACGTGTATCGCAAGAGATCGTCTAGGTAAGGCTTTGCGATGTTTCCGCATCCCAAAAGCGCAATTCCGGCAGGTTCCGACATGGTTCAAGTATCACCCGATCAAGGGGAGCCGGGAGCCTGAATTTGTTGCGTTTCGACCCAAATTTGACTGACCAATCTCTCGCCTAGCGAAGGTGCCAGGTTTTGCCAGTTGCCACTTATTGGCACGAATTGTGGACTCACAATATTCGTGGAGTCGAAGTTTGGCTCCACTTTTTTGAACTCGGAGAGCATATGAAAAATCTTTATGGAGCCATCTTTGGGCTTGTCGCACTGTCCGCCGTTTCTTCGGCAAACCTCGTTGTAAACGGTGATTTTCAGGCGGCCTCGTACCCTGCAAATGGTTTCACTTCGCCGCTCGGCTCGCTGGCGGGCTGGTCGATTCTTGGCACCGGTAATGTGGCAGGAATTGGTCTCGGATACCTCGGAGCTCCTTCACAAGAGATCGACGTGAGCGGCACTGCCGACACCGCCAACAGCGGTATCTCCCAGTCGCTCTCCACGCTCAGTGGCTACCTTTACGAGATTAAATTCGACATCTACACCGGTTTTGGTCGAAACCAAACCGGTGGAGTAAACGCTTCGTTCGGCTCCACCGCTCTCGGAACCAACTTGCAGGGTCTTAACTCCGGCAACGGGCGCAAAACCTACACCTTCACGGTTCCCGCAGGTGGCTCTTCTGACGCGATCAAGTTCACGAACGCAGCTACGGGTCGAGTCGCTCACGTTGACAACGTTTCGGTTACGCAAGTCGTCCCCGAGCCTGCAACGATTGCTGGAATGAGCATGTTCCTGCTCGCACTCGCTCGAAAGCGCAAGAAGTAAGTTTCGCTATCCGGTTGACTCAAGGCGCCTCAGTGCTAACGCACTGGGGCGTTCTTTATCTTTGGGCTTGTCAACGTCGCAAACGGGAGGTCTAAGTCCTGTTCAAAGCCCACGCTGAACGCGTCTCTGCCTTACTGCTTCTTGGCCCGATCCAATATGCCCTTGAGGTCGATCATGAACGAGTTCCCACCCGCGACGGTGGGCATTTGTCCGTCCCACTTAGTAATCCACTCCCGTGCGACAACTAACTCGCCGCCCGCGACCTTCAACGCCTCAGCGTTGAGCTTGGCGGCTTCGGCCTCACCCCTTGCCTTAGCAACAGCGGTCTGTCGTTCTAGTTCTGCCTTGGCAAGAACGTATTTCTGCTTCTCGGCTTCTTGCTGGGCAACCTGCTTGGCTTCGATTGCCTTGTTGAACTCGGCTGAGAAGTCGAAGTTCGTGATGGAAAAGCCGTTCGGCTCGACAATGAGGTTGTATGCGGCAAGCCGTAAAGTGACTTCCTTTTCGATCTCGTTTTTCACCTGAGCCCGACTTCTAATCAGGTCTTCAGCGGTGTATTTGGAGGTAACCACCTTGATCGATTCCTGCACCGTCGGGTCGATAATTCGCGCCTTGTACTCTTTGCCCACGTTCTGGTACAGCTTGCCAACCGCAGATCGATCCACTCGGAAGTTCAAAGCGACCGTCGTGGTCACCACCTGCAGATCTCGACTTGCCGCCGTACCCGTGCTCTCTTCTTTTTGGGTTCGAACTTCAAGCAACTCCACCGAGTTCACTCCGGGCAAGATCATATGAATGCCCTCGTTTAGCTGTCCTTGAACAGCGCCGAATCTCATCAAGACCGCCGAATATCCGGCTGGGACAATGGTGACCGACCCCCAAATGGCTCCGCCCACAATCATCAAAATACCGATGACGGTCATTGCCCAACTGGCAGGTCGCAGATCGGTTTGCTCTTTCGTCTGCTTGTGCAGCCCCCGCATCACGAAGCCAAGCACAAAGACAATAATGCCGAGCGTAAT
>CAZAVC010000443.1:0-2065 GCA_964488265.1 uncultured Fimbriimonas sp. | reverse complement strand
CCACGACGTCGCAGACCGAATTGAGTCGCAGATCGAGCAAGCCCTTGCGCCATGCATTTGCACTATCCACGTCGATCCCTTCGACCCTGAAAAGCCACGACCGGCATCGCCAATGACTCCCACACAAGCAAAACTACTAGATTGATCCCCGGTAATCCTGTGGAAAAAAGTCAGTGGGATGATCGACTGGCTTGTGTATCTGTTAACGGGGGGCTTCGCGGGCTTTCTGCTCGCGTTTGTGATCGCGCTATTCAAGGTCGGTCCCGGCAAGCCGGAGTTCAACTTCCCGAAGGCGACGATTATCTGTTGCGCGTTGACCCTTGGCGGACCGTTTGGATTCACCGAACTGCAAACCGCCATTCACCGCAAACAGATGGAGCCGATCGTTCGAGCTTGGTACGACGAGACGGATATGATCGTTGCCGAAGACGACCACAGCGGTCTTCAATATTGGAAAGTCTTGGCCGTCACCAAAGACAAGGCGTGGATCATCGTGGTCGGCAAAGAATGGTCGGTTGGCGACTTTTACGATCGCCCCGTAGTAAGGCTCGCCCTTCGGAAAGGGAAGTCTGGCAAGTGGTTTATTGATGAAGAAACCACCGAAGTCCTGCGATCGGACCGACTCAACAAAGACAGCTTTGTTTGGCCGCCCTTTCAGTAAGGCAGCACTAAATCTGGGACCTGTGTAGAATCCGAAGTGTGAAGGATTCGCTTTCGTTTTTCGGAGCAGCCAGGACGGTCACGGGCTCTCGCCATCTTCTTCAGTACGGCAAGTCCAAGGTCCTTATCGACTGTGGCCTCTTCCAGGGTTCCAAGTCTGCCCGAGATCGCAACGACGATCCGTTTCCTTTTGATCCAAAAGAACTCGATGCGGTGGTGATCACCCACGCCCACGTGGATCACATTGGCCTTTTGCCCAAGTTGGTGAAAGACGGCTACCGGGGCCCGATCTACTCCACGCCCGCTACGCTGGGAATCGCTCGGCTCACGCTGCCGGATAGCGCGCGATTGCAAGAAGAAGACGCTCGCCACCGACGCAAGCGCGGAGACGTGAATGCCCAACCACTTTACACCGAAGAAGACGCCTATGCCGCGCTGAAGAAGTTCAAAACCCTCACCTACGGCGAGCGGCACGATCTACCCGAAGGCGCGAGCTGGGTTTACAAGCGAGCCGGTCACATCTTGGGATCGGCAATGGCGGAGATCGCCCTGCCAGACGGAGACATCCTGCTGATGTCCGGAGACCTGGGTAGGTACAACGCACCCATCATTCAAGACCCGGAAGCGGTGGATTTCTGCGACTATCTCACCATCGAGAGCACCTACGGCAACCGAGACCACGAAGACGAGAACATCCTAGACAAGCTAGAGCGGATCATGAACGACGCCTGGCAAACGGGCTCGGCGGTGCTGGTCCCTTCGTTCGCCATTGGTCGCACGCAAGAACTGCTGTACTACTTCAAGAAGCTGCAGTCGGAGGGGCGAATGAAGCGCATCCCGATCTTCATCGACTCGCCTATGGCGATCTCGGCAACTCAGTTGTATGCCCAAGCCAAGGAAGAGCACGATCAAGACATGCTCATTTCGGTGGAAGAAGGGAACTCTGAGATGGAACCAGAAGGCGTTTCCTTCCTTCGAGATCGGGAGCAATCCAAGTCGATCAACTTCCGCCAAGGACCCATGGTCATCATCAGCGGTAGCGGAATGGCGAACGGCGGCCGGATTGTTCACCACCTGTTACGCCGCCTGAGCCAGGAAGAGACCATTGTGCTATTTACGGGTTATCAGGCAGAAGGCACCCTTGGTCGCAGGCTGTTGGAAGGCGAACTGGAGGTCTCGATCATGGGTCAGGAAGTGCAGGTACGGGCGCGCATCGAGAAGCTGAACGCTCTTTCCGCCCACGCAGATCGGAACGAGATGCTGAAGTGGCTGGGGAACTTCAAGACTCCTCCGCGAACGACGTTCTTGGTCCACGGTGAGCCGGACGCTCAAGACGCCTTGGCAGAAAAAATTCGCGCCGAGTTGGGTTGGCAGGTCGCGATTCCGGAGTTCGGCGACTCGTACG
>CAZAVC010000442.1:0-2072 GCA_964488265.1 uncultured Fimbriimonas sp. | reverse complement strand
GGAAGGGATCATGGTTTGATTCTTTTTACGGCAAATATCAGACCACGATCGGGCCATGTGATATGAAGAGAATGATAAATGGTGGAAATACGGGCCTGATTCGCCGATATCTCTCAAAGAGAGCACTTTCTTGGCGGAAAGGTTATGACTATCAAACAACTTCTATTTGGTTCAGCCATCTTCACAGTTGCGGCAACGGGGATTGTTGGGGGCATTGGAATATGGTCTTCCAAGGCACTTTCCACTGCCCATGAGCTATCGCGAGTGAATTCCGAAGCCCTTCGCAATCACCTCGAGGGCGATATGATGCACGACGCTTTGCGGGGCGACGTTCTGAACGCTTTTCTACTTGCGTCTGAGAAAAAGCCCGCAGATTCGGTTCAAACCGATCTCAAAGACCACGCCGAGTGGTTCCGTAAGATGATGAAGGAAAACGCAGACCTTCCCCTATCTGCGAACATCAAAACACTTCTGAGCGAGGCAGAACCTGCCCTTGAATCCTACATCGCTTCGGCTGAGTCGGTTGTCGAACTTGCTTTTACCAACCCCGCAAAGGCCAAGAAGGAGATGGTGGAGTTCAACAAAGCTTTCGAGGAGCTAGAAGAGGCAAACGAAAAGCTCTCCGATCAGATTGAGTCGGCAAATAAGGAAGCGACGACTGAGGCGAACGCGGTTTTCAATCGCTCTAGTTTGCTTCTCATTATCGGAATGATTGTTGCCGCACTAGTGGGCCTTTCCGGATCGTTCCTGGTGAATAGAAGAGTCATGAGCGGTCTTTCCGTGCTGGTCAGCGGTGCAGGAACCGTCCGCGAAAAGGGCTTGGAGCCGATGGCCGAAGTGTTACGGTCACTATCTAAAGGCGACCTGACTGAACGTATTCAAAGCCAATCGGAAACGATCGACTGGAAATCCAAGGACGAGTTCCTTGCTGTTATCAACGAGTTCAATGGAATGCTTGAATCGTCTCAAGCAGGCGCTCGGGACCTTAACGGAGCGCTCGATTCCCTTGAAGGCGTCTTGGGTCGCGTTTCCGAAAGCACCCATGTCGTGAGCGAATCTAGCGACACCGTTCAGCAAGCCACCCGACAAGCCGCGATCAGCGCCACGCAGATTGCGACCGATGCCGAGCAACTCTCGCGAGCCACGCTGGATATCCAAAGTGCCACGGGCAGCATCCGGCAGGGCATTGAGGTCATCGCCATGGGCTCAGAACGGCAAGGGGATGCCATCAAGAGCGTCGAAAACTCCTTCGAGGAGATCACATCCAACCTCAAGAAACTGGGTGAAGAAGGCGAAGTGGTTGCCGGACACGTTCAAGCCGGTTCCAAGTCTGCAGGGGAGACCCTTAGGGGGATGCGTTTGATCTCGGAGAAAGCCGCCGAGTCCTCTGAAAAGGTTCTAGAACTAGACGCCAAGGGGCGCCAGATCGGAGAGATCGTCCAAACGATCGATAGCATCGCCAGCCAAACCAACTTGCTCGCGCTCAACGCTGCAATCGAAGCGGCTCGGGCTGGAGAGCACGGTCGAGGCTTTGCGGTCGTTGCCGACGAGGTCCGAAAGCTTGCAGAGCAGTCCAGTAATGCGGCGAAGGAAATCGCCGACCTCATTGGTGCCGTGCGGTCCACCGTTACCCAGGCAGTAGAAGCCATTTCGGAAACGAACGAGTACATCTCCAAGGGGCAGAAACTCACTGAGGAGACGGGCGAACGATTTGAGGCGATTGCCGAAGCGGTCGATCAAGTCGTGTCTGAACTGGGTCGAGCAAAAGCGACCATCAGCGCAACGGGTCGGTCCATGACAACGTTGGGGACCGTCTACCAAGAAAACAGCTCGGCAACCGAAACCATCCACGGTGAGATTGAAGTGCTGGGAGATCGCTTTGGGTCCGTCGCTCGGATGGTGGAGAACACCGCTGCCGGCGCGGAGGAACTGAGTGCGATTACGGAAGAGGTCAACGCTTCCTCGGTTGAGCTTGAACAACTTTCGGCAGAGCTCCGCAAGCAGATCGGTCACTTCAAGATCGCTTCGTCGAAGAGTCACTTGAAGTTGGCTGCCTAAGAAGGCAAACGCTG
>CAZAVC010000441.1:0-2078 GCA_964488265.1 uncultured Fimbriimonas sp. | reverse complement strand
GCCGCAGTTCTCTAATGCACAAACCGCCTTTCACCGTTGCCGCTGGAGTGGTTGTCTTCCTCTCCTTACTCGGCATCGCACGAGTGGCGGTTGAGAAGTCTCTCACCCCTTCTGGAGTTGCGGGTCTAAGGGCAAAATCGCCCATCATCTCCAACGCTTCCATTCGCTGGCGCCCCTTCAATGAAGAACTCTTTCTAGAGGCCAAGCGCAGTCAGAAGCCGATGTTCCTCTGCTTTGTGGCTCCCTACAGTTGGTACGCCTCGTCCAACACGGCGAAGTTTTCTGATGCTCCAGAAACGAGCCGCCTGGCAAACCGAAGATTCTTAAACGCGAAAATCGACCTCGGCGAGCGACCCGACCTCGAAACCATTTTCCTACCGCTCGGAAGAACTCAGTTCTTTGTGGTCTCTGATCTCACGATGTTGGTCATCGATTCCGATGGAACCGTCGTTGACTACCTGCTTTCCACCACGCCCACTCAGACCATTGGTCCGGAACTGGTGACGGGATTTCTCCGTCGGGCACTGGGGCAAATCGAACTCAAGCGCAAAGATCCGTCGTTCGTGACTCGCGCCGAGGAAGTCCGCCGGCAAGACGCAAGGCGCCTTGAGGCCAAGTCGGCGATGGGCCTACCTTCTTTTGCAGAAGCGGATGTCCGACTCGCTCAATCCATAGATTCCAAAACGGGGCTCATCGAGTTTGGCGGCATGTATCGCGTTGCACCGTCGGCTTTTCGGTTCGGCATGAGGCTCGGAAGCGACTGGGCGAGGGAATCGCTCGAAAAGACTATTGCAAGCAGCCTTTTCGACTTGGTAGACGGCGGATTCTTCCGAATTGCCCGAGCTGGAGACGCCTTATTTGTCGATACTAGTAAGCGAACGATAAGCAATGCTGCCATGCTCGAAGTTCTTGCGGTGGCAAGCAAGCAATACGGTCCGGCTCCGTTTGACTACGCCTATCGGCGGACCCTGGACGGGCTTTTGAACGATCTTTTTCGATCGGACACGTTCGGCCTTTGCCGGATAAGCGATCAGACGTTAGATGGAAGATCGCCTCGCTCTTCAGTCACCTTCCGAAAACTGTCTCAAGTGCCGACCGCGAAGAGTCGCCAACTACTTTCAAGGCTTCTCACGGCCGATACTACCGAAGCCCAGGGTCTGCTCCGAATCCCCTATCAGGGCCCTCCGGAAGATTTGGATGAGGCCCTTAACGACTACCGAAAAGTGGCTCCCCCTGTGCCGCAGCTTTCTCACACCGGAAGGGTAGACGTCGTGATGTACGCGTTTGCTCGGATGTTGCGAGCGGCTCGGCTGCGCGGAGACCAGGAATTGGTGTTCTCTGTGGGGTCCGCGCTGGATCGACTGTTGTCGGACGACGCGGTTGTAGAAGCGCCTCCGATGTTTTTTGGAGGCGATACAGGGAGTTTTCTTGGATCTGGTTTGGGCATTGCCGACGCCTGTTTGGCCGACTATATCTGCACTGGTCGGCTTGAGTCATTGGAGCGCGGACGCCGAGCGCTGAATGGCGCCGTTGAGCGTTTTTGGGATGAAGAACGAGAGGTCCTTAACGCCAACCTTCGCGATCCGGTGCTGCCCGTGTTAGGGCGTCAACCTTCGCTTAACGACGCCGATGCTGAGTCTTGGACAGCGGTGGCGCTTCGGCTACTGCGAGACTACGGAGTGCTCTTTAACGACACAGCGGACGGCAAGAGCTATTTGAAACTCGGAAACAGAATGCTCACCCACCTCAGTGGAGTCTTGAACGAGAGTCGGGTCGTTACGGCGGCGTTCTTTGATGCGGCTCTGGACTACGCCGACCCCCAACACGTGATTGTGGTGGGTCCAAGATCGGTGGAAGATGCGGCTCGGCTAACCCAGCAATTCCCATCACGCCCCATCCTTCCCGCTAGCGGGCCCGTGCGAGCCGATTTGAAACAGAAAGGAACCGGGTTTTATCTGATTGATGGCGTGAACATTGTCGGTCCATTGAGCCGCGCTCAAGTGGCGGCGAGACTTGCGCCGAGCCCGCGAGTGTAAGGGGTTCTAGTCTCCAGGTGGAAAGCGACCCGCGTTTTCGGG
>CAZAVC010000440.1:0-2078 GCA_964488265.1 uncultured Fimbriimonas sp. | reverse complement strand
ACTCCCGACTCTGCGCCATAGAGAACGGTCACCGCTTTAGGTGACTGTGTCACCGGGTTTCGAAGGGCGTACACTATCTTTTGTGGCCGCAACGATAAAGGACATCGCGAAGAGGCTCAATATTTCAATCAGCACGGTGAGTTACGCCCTCAACAACGGGCCTCGACCGGTACCTGAGCACGTCCGCGAAAGGGTTCTTGAAGTTGCAAAAGAGTTGGACTATCGCCCCAACCGAATCGCACGGCTGCTGAACGCCCGTCGGGCCTTCAGCATCGGAATTGTCCCCGCAAAGCCCGATAAAGACGCTTTTTTGAGCCCCCACTTTCAACAACTTTTGAACGGCGTTATGAACGTGCTGGAGGACACAAAATACGCAGCAAGCGTATTCGCGCATCACAGTGCCGTGAACGAATCGGAGTTCATTGATAGCCTTACCGACGGCCGGGTAGATGCCTTGATCTTCTCCGGAGACATCGCGCTCGATCCTATTCGCGAGGCGGTGACCCGGCGCGGACTCCCTTCGATTGCCCTTGGAGCAGACCTAAACGGCGCGGGACCGGTTTTCAATGCCGATAACAGTTGTGGTGTTCGGCGAGCCATCGAGCACCTGACCGGTCTAGGACACCACCGCATCGCTTACTTGGGAGGACCGGAAGAAACGGTTGACGGTAGAGACCGCAACCAAGCATTTCACGCTCTCGGAGGGGAGTTTGGGCTCGACGACGATCCAGCCCTGATTGGGGAGGGTCGTTTTGTTGGTCCCGACGGAGAACGGTTTGCAGAGAGCCTTCTTCAGCTTAAAAATCGACCGACGGCCATTTTTTGTGCCAACGACGAAATGGCAATTGGCGTTTGCAAAGCGGCTTACCGGGCGGGAATCTCGATACCCAGAGACTGGTCGGTGGTCGGTTTCGACGACTATAGCCATTCCTGGGCAGTGACCCCATCGTTGACCACCGTCCATCAACCCGTTGCGGAAATGGCGGCCGAGGCGACCCGTGCCCTGATCACCTGGATCGAATCCGATACGGTCCCAGAATCCCGCGTTTTTCCCACGAGTCTTGTTGTTCGAGAAAGCTCCGGCCCAACCGGCTAGAGGATCCAGCGAATCGGCGTAGACTGTCCGCATGGCTCGTCCTCTTCCTTCCTCGCCCAAGCGTCTGTCGCTTTCCACCTGGGCGGTTCACGAGTGGCTAGGAAAGTCGTATCCGGATGCGCCTGAGTCTCCTTTTGAAGGGACCTTCATCTCCGAGCTTGGGACGCTTGCCGATCTCCCCATCGAACTATCGAAGCGCGGCATCTTGAACTTGGAGGTTTGCCATTTTCACTTGAGGCCAGAGTTGCTCCAGCACTTCCGTGAGCACTGCGAGCCGTATGGTGTCGTTTTCCGGCAGTTGCTAATCGACGGGGGCGATATCTCTCATCCTCAGCACGGCGAACGCGACCAAGTTTGGATTGAACAGTGGGTTCGGTCGGCAGGAGCCGCCGGAATCGAGCGTGCGAGGGTCATTGCCGGAAAGTCCACCGAACCCGGGGCACTCGATCTTTCGGTCCAAGCAATGGGGTCGATCCTAACGGTTGCCGCCGAAGCAGGTGTGCGGATTGTCTTTGAGAACTGGTTCCCGTTGATGGAAACGCCGGAGGCGGTCCATGCCCTGTACAACTCGCTGAACGATCACTTCGGCAAGGATGCGGCGGACTCTTCTGCGGTCGGACTGTGCTTTGATTTCGGCAACTGGTCTGGATCGGACAAATGCGACCGCCTTGAGCAGATTGCACTTCTTGCCGAATCTTCTCACGCTAAGTGCGCTTTTCATGCGGGCAAGCCCGATGTTGAAGACTTCACCCGGTGCATGGACATTCTTGCCCAGGCCCATTTCGATGGGCCGTTCACCATTGTCCACGGCGAACCGGGACGCGTTTGGGAGTCGATCGACGAACAAATTGATCTGATTCGCCCCTACTTGTCGTAGCGACCCTTCATCCTCGCTACAATCCAAATGTGGCGTTTCTCGATCTCAGCTCAGCAGAGCCGTCCACAGCGAGCAGTCGTGCGAACGGAGCGAGCCAGGATTTCA
>CAZAVC010000439.1:0-2078 GCA_964488265.1 uncultured Fimbriimonas sp. | reverse complement strand
GTAAACTCCAGCAGAGGGACTTATGAAATACACCCACCTTGGCCGAACCGGATTACTCGTTAGCCGACTATGTTTAGGAACCATGAACTTTGGGGTCGACACCTCCAAAGAAGATGCTTTCCGAATCATGGACCGCGCCCTGGAACTGGGCATCAACTTCTTTGACACCGCCGATATCTACGGCTGGAAACTTGGAGAAGGCATTACCGAGAACATTATCGGTGAGTGGTTCGCCCTCGGTGGAGAGCGGCGCGAGCGGGTTGTCCTAGCAACGAAGCTCTACAACCCCATGGGCAGCGGATTGCAAGAGAAGTGGCCGAATACGGAGAAGGTAAGCGCCTTGCACATTCGGCGCGCCTGCGATGCAAGTCTTAAGCGAATGCAGACCGACTACATCGATCTGTACCAGATGCACCACATTTACCGAGACGCTCCTTGGGATGAGGTTTGGGAAGCATTCGAGGTGCTGCGCTACCAGGGCAAGATTCTCTATGCGGGTAGCTCCAATTTTGCTGCCTGGAACATCGTTCAGGCGAACGAAACCGCCAAGCGTCGCAACTACCTGGGCCTCGTTTCTGAGCAGAGCAAGTATTCGCTCATTCAACGCGAAATTGAACTCGAAGTGGCTCCCGCTTGCGAAGCGTACGGCGTTGGAATCATTCCGTGGTCTCCGCTTGGAAGTGGCGTCCTTGGTGGCGTGATGAAGACCGAGGGCGGCGTTCGACGTCGCGGCGACTGGACCAAGAGCCTGATTGAGAAGCAGGGCGACCAGCTTCTGGCATGGGAGAATCTCTGCGAAGAAATTGGCGAGCAACCTGCCGATGTAGCTCTGGCCTGGACTCTTAGCAAGTCGTATGTTACGGGCCCGATCATTGGACCAAGAACCATCGAACAACTTGAAGGTTCGATGCGTGCTCTAGAGATCAACATCGACGCCGAGCTAAACGAGAAGATCGATGCCATCTTCCCGCCGTTCAAGACGGCGCCAGAGCACTACGCCTGGTAAATCAAAAAAGCCCCCGCTTCTAGAACGCGGGGGCTTTCAAGTGAAGTCAAACTGTTACGCCTTGACGCGGGTGAACTTCGTGTCGCCTTTCGCGCCTTTCTGGACCATTGTGTCTGCCCCTTCAAAAGTGACGCCCTGAGCGCCGGACATTTTGCCTGCGAGGTCTTCTTTCTTCAGTTGCGCTTCAACCAATGGGCGCGCCATCGCCGGAAGCTTGGAAGTGTCAACATCGACTTTTGCGAACTTGTGCTCCAGCTTCGTACCGTCGAAGGTGTACGTACCGGTCGCCGTCATTTTGAGAGCGATCGGCTTCTGCATGTCTAGGACCGCCGTCACATTCGAACCTGCGTATTCGACTACGAACTTTGCTTCAGATCCGGCAGGAAGACCCTCGACGTTTGCCGCGCTGGATTCCCATTTTCCTTCGACGGACGGCTTAGAGCAGCCGACTAAACCGACCGCAGAAACAACAAAGAAGACAACAGCGAGCTTTCGCATACGGTCACTATACAAGGAAGCTCTAGAGGTCGGTTCGTGATCGCCGTCACAAATCGTGCCGGATTCTGACGCAAGTTAGTCGGAAGCTAACGCCCTAGCCTTTTACGCGTGTGAACTTTTGCGTGACCGATTTATCCTTCTGGATCATCGTGTCGCCCTCAAACGTCACCTCGTTCACGGTCGACATTTGCTTCGCCATGACATCTGATTTTAACTGGCCTTCCAGCATTGGCCGAACCGCAGCCGGAACCTTCGACAGGTCGCTTTCCACTTCGGTGAACTTATGAGTCACTGTTTTGCCATCGAAAGTGTAAGTCCCCTTTGCGGTCACCTTTATGGCAATCGGTTGCGTCATGTCCATCACTACGGTCACGTTCGAACCTGCGTAGTCGGCCGTTAGGTTCATCTGGGCGGAGGGAGGCAAGCCTTGCATGGTTGCTCCTACCGATTCCCACTTACCCTCTACCGTTGGTTTGGAGCAGCCGAGGAGGCCAATCGCAGAAACGAGAAACAGTGCAACGCCAAGCTTTCGCATAGGATCAATATACAAGGTGGTCCGACAGGGAGTTTCAAA
>CAZAVC010000438.1:0-2101 GCA_964488265.1 uncultured Fimbriimonas sp. | reverse complement strand
CGCCCGGAGTTTTTCTTGCACATCAAGCGGTAGTGAAGGTCCATCGCCCTTCGGTTTCCCAAGCTTCATGTAGGCGTCGTACACATCGTTCTTCTGATAACCCACCGTGGTCATGGCAAGTTTGTAGCGACCCGGTTTGAGTCCGGAGACCTCGAAAACTCGATTGGGCAACGGCTGGGCGGGTTGGTCCTTGTGGAAGAAAGGATTGTTCGGCTCCGTAAGATTTGGCTCGGTGTAATCCCATGTCAACATCGTTACGCGGTTCCCATCTTTTGTGACATAAAGCCTTTCGAATGATGTGGACACTGTCCTCTTTGCCAGCTTTGCTAGGAACTGATAGGCGAAGAAGCCGGGCTTCCGAAGCCCATCGTAATTGAGCATCCCAAAGCCGCCATGGAACGGAGTACGGACGGGACCACCTTCTTCAAATTGATCAGAAAACGCCCAGTAAGACATCCCCTGAACATAGGCTTCACTTTTCCGTAATTTTTCCAAGATCCAGGCCGCACAAATGTAGTTGTCGTGCACAAGATCTACCTGGCTGTAGCTTGGACCCCACTCCGTGATGTACAGAGGCAATTTCGGAAAAGCACTCTTGCTAATCTTCTCGCGGGTTCCTTGCATGGCAGGATAGAAAGCATCCTTGGAGGTGTCCAAAATGGTCTGGCCTTTCCCTTCCGCATCGACGAACCCTTGAGTGGCACCGTAGTGGTGAGTAGCTACAAAGTCCACGGGCACCTTCTCTTTGGCGCAGAAGTCCAAGAACTCGGTGATCCAACCTACTCCAGCCGTTGCCGGACCTCCTACACGAAGTCCCTTGTCGATCTTCTTTAGCGCAAGCGCGGTGGTCTTGTACATCTCGAAGTACTGAGCCTGGGTTCCTCGCCAGAAGTAGTCTAGGTTCGGCTCATTCCAGACCTCAAAGAACCACTGCCGAACTTCGTCGATTCCAACCGCTCGATCTCATGACGAATGAACGCGTCGACTAACTGCGCCCACTCCGATTGACTCTTAGGAGGCGTGCTGTTTCCTCGATAGTAGAAGACCGTCTCTTTGCCACTCGCCAAGGGCTCCGGCATGTAACCAAACTCCACAAACGGCCTTAGACCTGCCGCCTTTAACCTATCGATGAAGGCATCAACGTTGGTCCAATCGAAGGCAAGAGTGCCGTCGGTTCGACGTCGAACAACCTTCATCTCCTCGTTGAAAATGCCGTGGCAGCGCAAATACTTGAATCCGATGTCTTTCTGGAGAGCGAGCAGATCACGCTGGTGACTCTCACGAAGGAAAATGGCGGCCCTATCCGATCCGACGCTGAAGAGAGGCATCGGATTTGTTTGCTTGGATGGACCCTTGAGGTCGATAGAGATAGGATCTTGACTCATGGCAAAAGAGGCTGCCATCGCCAAAAGGGCGATGAGCGGAATTTTGAAAATCGATCGTTTCATGAAGGGGACTCGGTTTGAATTCATGTTATGCCTTCCGGTTCTGTTGATACAATGATGTATCAGTCAATAGTTTTCTGGACCCCCTTCCAGCGCGAACCTCAGCGCAACAAACACAAAAGTTGCTGTATCCTATAAGGGCTTGCAGGAAGCATCCTGGTCCGCGGGAAGAGTTGAACTCGCCTGAATACAGTCACCCATATCCAAAACTCATCCTTGCCCGTCGCGATAGTCGGGCCACGTGATTCAAGCGCAAGGAGGGGATGACGATATGGCGAAACAACTACCCAATCAACCGAATCTCGATCACCTTCGCAAGCAAGCGAAAGACCTCAAGCGTTCCGAGCCCAACCTAACGCTCGCCGAAGCTCAGTTCCGACTCGCGAAAGAGTACGGCTTCGATTCCTGGCCCAAACTGGTTCACGCGGTTGAACAACAATCGGTCAATGACCTAGATCGCGAGGCTAAGCTCAAACGATTCAAGGCGGCCCGAAAGCATCGCAGGCCACTGCACGAGGCAAGGACGCTGCTCGGTGCCGACCCCTCTTTGTCCTCGCAAGACCTTCTTGCCGCGTGTGTAGGAGTGGATGCCGAATCGATCAAATGGCACCTCCCAACAACCCCGGTAACCGATGAACACCTGATCGAGCTCCTCT
>CAZAVC010000437.1:0-2121 GCA_964488265.1 uncultured Fimbriimonas sp. | reverse complement strand
CAAGCTGGATGAAGGATCCGCCGTCTCGTCCGGTTCGAACCACGATGGGTTCGCCTGTTTCCGGGTGAGTGCCGACTTCAAATCTTGGGTAGGGGATTTGTAGCTTGCGCTCTTCAACAAGAGCGTGCAAACCGGGACCCTTCTTGCCGCCCAAGAAGAAATCTTGCAAATACTCATGCGGCTCGACATCGCCTTGGGAAATCTCGTCGAGAGCCTCATCCATGCGAGCGGTGAACCCAAGGTCCATCACTTCGCTGAAGTTGTTGTCTAGCACCTCGTTGACCATGCATGCGCGGAAAGTGGGGACCAGTTGACGACCCGCTTTCCGCACATAGCCACGATCAACAATAACGCTGATGATGGAGGCGTACGTGCTGGGGCGACCGATTCCCATTTCCTCAAGTTTCTTGATGAGCGTGGCGTCGGTGTAGCGAGCGGGCGGCTTGGTCGAGTGCTCCACCGAATCCACCTTCGCGACGTCCAAAACGTCCCTTTCAGACATGAGCGGCAGTCGCTTGTCGTTCCCTTCGTCGTCGTCTTCCTTTCCTTCTGTGTAGACGGCGAGAAAGCCTTCCTTAACCACCTGCTTGCCGGAGGCGTGGAATCGAAGGTCTTTTCCAAGAGCAGCATTAGTGACCACCTGAAGCTCAACTTCCGTTCGGAGAACTTCTGCAGGCTTCATTTGGCTCGCGATGGTGCGTTGCCAGATGAGCGTGTAAAGCTTCTTTTGGTCTTCCGTAAGGTAACGAGCCACGTCTTCGGGTCGCCGGAAGGCGTCGGTGGGACGAATCGCTTCGTGAGCTTCCTGAGCGTTTTTGACCTTGTTGGAGTACTTCACCGGAGCCTTGGGAAGCGCTTCCGGATACTGCCGCTCAATCAGACCACGGATGTTCCCGAGAGCGTCGGCAGAGAGCGTAAGGCTGTCCGTACGCATGTAGGTGATGAGACCCACCGATTCGCCACCGATATCAACGCCTTCGTAGAGGGTCTGGGCGATACGCATCGTGCGGTCGGCACTGTATCCAAACTTGCGGTTCGCGTCTTGCTGCAGCGTAGTGGTCATGAACGGGGCCGCGGGCTTCTCAAATCCCTCGTTCGTTTCCAGTCGCACCACGGTGCCGTTGCCGGCTTCTCGCACCAACGCAGCCAGTTGCCCCGACTCCTCGCCAAGGAGGTGTCGAACATTCGCGCCGGCTTTCAATGTGCCCGTCTCGTCGTCGAAGTCTCGACCGCTCGCCACTCGAACGCCATCGATACTTCTCAGTTCGGCGGTGAAGTTAGCCTTCTTAGCGGCGAACTCCGCACGCAGATCCCAGAACTCAGAGATCCGGAAATTCCGTCGTGCAAGCTCCCGCTCAACAATCAACTTAACGGCAGGGCTTTGCACCCGACCCGCAGAGAGGTTCTTGGCCACCTTGCCCCAAAGAACGGGCGACAAGGCGTAACCATAAAGTCGGTCAAGGATTCGGCGCGTTTCTTGAGCCTGCACCAAGTCTTCGTCGACTTCTCGCGGCGATTCGATCGCCTTTCGGATGGCATCTTTCGTGATTTCGTGGAAGGCGATCCGCTTGACGGTGACGTTCTTAGAAGGTCGAAGCACCTGGAGCAGGTGCCAAGAAATGGCTTCGCCCTCACGGTCTTCATCCGTCGCGAGTACCAGTTCGGACTTTCCTTTCAAAGCCGACTGGAGTTTCTTGACCTGCGCAAGCTTCTCTGTTGGGACCTGATAGAACGGTTCAAACCCGTTATCAATATCAACCGCGTACTGAGCCCACCACTTCTTCTTATGCTCTTCCGGCAGACCCTTGGCGTTCTCCGCGAGGTCTCGAATGTGGCCAATACTTGCCAGAACCTCGTAATCGGAGCCCAGGTATCCACCGATGGTTTTTGCCTTCGCGGGCGATTCAACGATTACTAGCTTGGTTGCCATTGTTTCCTTGTTTCTATCGAATCCGTTCTCAGAATCCAGTCGCGCCTACTTTAGACGAAGCTGTTGCACTGATTGCTCGACGCCCAAATGCCAATCTACGTTTCGGACTCCTCATTCAATCCTTTAGGTTCGGAGGTCCAACAATTTTGACGATCTGCGACTTCTTTGCTTCTTAAGCCGCATCAACATCG
>CAZAVC010000436.1:0-2123 GCA_964488265.1 uncultured Fimbriimonas sp. | reverse complement strand
ATGGAGGGGTGCCCCGATAGGGGCGGGGTGGTCTCCCCGGGGTACCTCCAAGCCGTGGCTAGAGCGTAATTTGAGACCCTTCTCCAAAACGGGTCCGGACCCCTCACCCATCCCGATAAATCGGGAAGGGGCGAGGGCGCTGGTAAAAAAGCGGCGTCCCGATTCTCGGGAGCGACCATCATCGCAGCCCAGGGTTTCAACCCTGGGTCATGGAGTTCATTGAGAACCTGAACGGCGGAGCCGTGGTAAGCAAAGAAACCACGACTTAGCTTAAGCGCGACTTAGTAGTTCCCACGAATAGCATCGTGAGCTTTCTCCAGATACACCTTGCGCCAGGCGGCGTGAAGATCGGCAGGGAGTGGCGCAAGCGCCATGGCGCCCATGTTGCCAACCACCTGAGAAGTCTTGCTCGCGCCCGGAATGATGACGCTTACCGCGCTATCATCCAAAATCCAGCGCAGGGTGGCATCTCCAAGAGAAAGCCCTTCTGGGAGGTGAGCCTTGAGCTGTTCTGCCAGTTCGATCGCCAGTTCAAAGCCGAGCCCGTTGAAGGTCTCACCGACGTGGAACGCCTCGCCGTTGCGATTGAAGTTGCGGTGATCGTTGGCGGCGAACTGGGTTGAGGCGGTCATTTTACCCGTGAGCGCGCCGCTGGCAAAGGGTAGGCGAACAATGATCTTGACGTCCAGTTGCTCGGCACGGCGGAAGAGCACGTCGGCAGGCTTTTGTCGTAGCGGGTTAAAGATCACCTGCAGCGCGCCTAGCCCGGGTTGGGTGAGGCAGAGCAGACCCTCTTCCACCGATTCGATGCTGGCGCCCCAGCTTCGAATGACGCCCTCCTGTTGAAGTTCGCGCAGCGATTCGAACACGCCACCTGCCACCAGTTCAGAGGTCGGTACGCAGTGGAGTTGAACGAGGTCGATTTGGTCCCGCTGAAGTCGATCTCGCCCCGCCTTCACGTGGCCCTTCAAGACCTCGGGCTTGAAGTTGTCGGGCCAGCCGGGATCGCCGAATCGGCCGACCTTGGTCGCCACATACGCATCCATTGGGTTGGCCTTTAGGAAGTTGCCCAGCCGAGTTTCGCTGAGTCCGGCCCCGTAGACGTCGGCGGTGTCGAAGAAGTTGACGCCGTTCTGAGCGGCGGTTTCTAAGATGGATCGGGCGAGTGCGTCGTCGATATCGCCCCAGCAGTCGGCGCCGAGTTGCCAGCATCCAAGGCCGATTCGGTTAACCGGGGTCCCGGCGGAGGTGGTGAAAACGTTCTCGCTCATCGAATAGGGTTTACCCCCCGGATCACCCTCTTTCTGGAGTTCAAAGGAGAACGATTGCTCATTAACTTAATCTGAAGTACCATGACCGAAGGAGTTCCAATGAATCAGACGATGAAATTAGAGTTGCTGGTGGATCAGAAACTCTATGATCGACTACGAAGTGCCTCACAAGTTGAGGGCCGTAGTATCGACAGCATTGTTGAAGAGGCACTTCTCGACCGCACCAAAGCTTATGCGAACGGCGAGTTCGACGAGGAAGTGGCAAGGCATTACCACGAGATCGTTGAAAAGTACGAATCAGTTCTTCGACGCCTTGCCGATTCCTGAGATTGCCTTGCGTCAAGTGAGCAATCGACGAAGGCCCGTTAAAGGCAGTGTCAGACCGAGAAGTTGGCCCTGAGTGGGAGTTGCTGGCTGGGAGCTTTGACGAACCAGAATCGGGACCGACATTTGATTAAGTTATTCAACGGTCCCAATCTTGCGCAACAAGGTTTTTGCTCTGCAAAGCTCTGAGCCGCTAGTTCAGCAGGCTCAAGGTTGCTTGCTGGATCGACCCCTCGTTCCAAACGCCCTTCACGTCCACTCGCTCGTTGGCATGCAGTCTCATAGCCTCTCGCAACGAGTGAGCGGCCACCCGAACGTCGCACGTCACCGTTCGACCGTCAAACTCGAAAGCGCCCATGAGAACCGGGCGACCCTTGGTGTTCACAATCTGTCGAACCACCATTCGAACGTACGCTTCGCCGGAAATGGGCAAGCTGCCGGTGGAGGTTGCTCCAGCCAAAATTCCGGTTTGAGTGTTTGCGATTTGATTCATCTTTAGCCTCTTGCGTTGGGTTTTGTGTGTTCCCT
>CAZAVC010000435.1:0-2143 GCA_964488265.1 uncultured Fimbriimonas sp. | reverse complement strand
GTCGACTTTCTTGGCAAGGTGATGAACTGTCGCTGTGTGCGACACGACCGGACCGCTTACCGAATTGGTGTTCAAATCTTGGGAATGGACCGTATCAGCCAGGCAAGATGGAAACGCGTTCTCCTCATGGAGCGGTAACTGTTTATCACATTTCAACTAAAAATCGTGCTTTGTTTATCGTTCCCCTAAGGAACCAGAAGTGACTGCCCGACAAATATAGTGGGGAGGGGAGTCCTCCACAAACTCGGGGCGCCAACTTCCGAGGGAGGCTCCCCGGGATTTTTCGACTTCCACTACCAATCCACAGCTCACCTCTTCGCAAGCAACTTGCAGAGACTCCCAGTATTTGTGCTGTGCTCCTCTTGGCCGAATCCTGGCAAGAATCTAGTGAAGAACAATGGCGGAGCTGATTACCGATCTGTTCATCCTTTCCCACAAGCGAATGAGGATGCAGGACCTGAATGATGCCGCGCTGTTCTCGGCTTGGATTCAAGACGCCCATAGCAACGTCCTTCACGGAAAGCTTGTGGGCCATCGGGTGCTCAAGCAAGGACAATTCTTCCACTGCGAGGTGGAAGGAAGCGGGTACGTGGCCAGCTTCATCGGATTCTCGAACGCCATTCAGGAAAACGAGTTCGAACTGGTCGTCTCGAGCGAGATAACGACTCGAGAATCGGATGCTTCTTGCCGGATCCTAACCGAAACTCTGACGGGGTGCGTGAAGGACAACGGTGGGTCAACGATCGTCAACATTGTCGACGTTTCCAAGTCAGGCGTGGCGTTCATCGCCCCGTTCGAAATGGAGCGAGGGTCAAAAACCGCCTTTGAAGCCTCGGTGAACACGGGCTTGGTGCAACTGGACCTTGAGGTGAAGACGTGCCGACGTTACGAGCCAGACCCTTCAATGTTTCGAATTGGATGCGAAATTGGCCCGATGGGACGTGTGGCAACGGCCCTCTGGAATCAATACATTCGCTCCGTTGCCTAGCGGCATCACAAAAGACATTACGAATGATCTTCTAAACTGCCGAATTAAACATAAGCGAGGAATCCCCCATGATCTCCCAATTCCGACCCGATATGTTCCACAACGTCCGCTGCAGAATGCAGCGTCTTGGGGACATGAAATTCTTTTCCGGCTGGGTAACCAGCTTCCATGAGCGCGAAGTCCTCTTGAGGTTGGTGGAAGACACCACGTTGGAACCCGGTACGTCATTCCATTTCACTGTGAACGGACCCGACTGTGCGGCTGGATTCACCGCAACTCTGTTTGGCGTCCATGGTGAAGAACATGTCTTCCATATCGCGGGTCCAATGCACTTTAGCCCACCTACCGAAGAAGTTCGATATTGCGTCGAGGGAGTTGTGGGAATCCTCAACATCGACGGGATGGAGGTTGAATTTGTCGTTGGCGACGTCTCAAAGTCTGGAATCGGAGGATATTCCTACAACCAGGTTGAAAGAGGCTCAAAGTGCGATTTCAACATTGACAGTTCCTTTGGACAGATTCGTGGATCGGGCGAAATCCGCTACTGCAGACCAGATCCGAAGGACATCACCCGGTTTCGCATCGGAGTACAGGTGAGCGAAATCGGTCGGATTGAAAGCGCGCGCTGGCACAGAATGATCGGAATGGACCACGCGGCTTGAGGCTTCCCGTACCAGGGAAGCCTTAAGAAAAACTAACCGCCGCTTGCTGTTCGGCCAAGAGTCGCGTTCTTCTCAATGAACGACTTCCAGTTGGCGGGCACGTCGGTATCGACAAAAATCGCGCTCACTGGGCATTCGGCTTCGCAAAGCCCACAGTCGATGCACTCATCCGGGTTGATCACAACCTGGTCATCAACCTCATAAATGCAATCTACCGGGCATACGGTCATGCACGATTTATCCATCACTCCGATACACGGTTCAGCAACTACGTAGGGCAACTTTCAGCAAATCCTCCAACAGCATTTTAACCAAGTCCTGAGCAGGTTCGCGCCTCCCAAGTGGAATCGACACATTTTCGAGAGATCTGCGCGATTAAATTCGATGGGCGAGAGAATCGCGCCTAGAGACTTTGATGCAGCTTCGCTGAAAAAACCACTGTGGCGATTTGCAGATCAACCTACAATTAGGTTACACCCGCAAGAATACGGGG
>CAZAVC010000434.1:0-2150 GCA_964488265.1 uncultured Fimbriimonas sp. | reverse complement strand
GAGCAAGGCAATATCGTAGGGTACGGCGTAGATTCGGCCGGTGTGGCGCACTCGTTCGTCTGGAAGAGGAACTAATCGAGATTAAAACACCCCTCCAGAGCTCTTTGCTCGGGAGGGGTGTTTTTTGTTGTGAACGTTCTGGCCAGCGCTAAAGTTCACCTCCAAGAGGAATCACTTGCGCTTAACGAGCCACGCGCCACTTGAGAAGGCGTTGATGTTGAGACCCCGACCGAGCATCCGACGAAGGCTCGGGTTCACGCCATCAATATCAAATCCCGTTGAACCCAAGCCACGCTCTATTGTTGACGCGGGAATGAATCCAGGCGACCTTCTGAGCAACTCGGCGATGGACGCCGTCACCCAGGGGGCGGCGAAGGACGTTCCCGACCAGCTGGCTGCAGCGCCGTTCCAGTCCGTACTGACAATTTCTACCGCTGGAGCGGATACCACGACTGTCCGATCAAAAGAGCTGAACGGAGCTTTGATCCATCCAGTCCCCACCCCCGCCACGCCTATGGCTCCGCCATAAGCTGCAGGAAAAAGCTCGCCTTCGGTACCGTTGTTGCCCGCTGCGGCGACGACGACAAGATTTCGGGTCCTACACCACTCAAGAACATCCCCAAGGGCCGGTACTCGATCGACCGATCCGAGGCTAACGTTCGCAACTTCCGATCCAGAAGAAACGGCAAACGCCAGTCCTTTGATCAGACTCCAAGAAGAGGCATTCCCGTCGCTATCGGCTACGCGACAGATGACGAAGCGGCATAGTGGGCTGACCTGGTCAATGATGCCCGCGACCATAGATCCATGCCCTGTTCGGGCATCGTAGTTTCCATCTTGATCCGAGTCTTGCCCCCGGGGCAGATCGTATGCGGGTAACCCGGGTTCGATGACGTTTATGGACGCTTCCACTTTTGAGAGAAGCCAAGCGGCGTTACTGGAAAGTCCCGTATCTAAAATGGCGACCCGCACGCGTCTGCCCGGCACCGAAGCGAGGCGAGGCGTCCAGACCATTTGCTTCAGGTAAGGGCCATTAAAGCCCAATGTGGCGACTCGATCGCCCACGGCTGGAAGCGTCGAACCTTTTTGAACATTGACCTGCTTGTTCTTTTCCGGAGTCTTGAATCCTTTGTTATCTTCTGCCCACACAACCCTTGGGTCTGCGTTCAGTAGATCTTGGATAATTTGCGTCGAACCCTCGGAACCGGTTTCATAAAGGGCAAAAGGAGCCGCCGGGGTTTGATCTTGCAGAACGAGCCCGTACGCCAAGGCGAGTTCTTCTGGTTGCACACCTTCAACCAAACGACAAACCACCTGTCCCGCGGATGCCTGCAGGGAAAAGGCGGCTACGAGAGCAGCGATGGCAACTTTATTCATTCCGATTTTCCGGCATAGGCGGATATTCCGCCCCAATAGTAAGGATGTGGATTCCAATCCCGTGTGATACATCGTGCTTCATAAAGTGAGCCAAGCGCCCCCTGCCCCTTAACAAAGCTCTGATAAAACTGAGAAAACAGGCGATTTGCGGCCTCATCATCGAGAGGCCACAGACTTCCAATCGCCATTCCTGCTCCTTTTGCCAGGAAGGCTCTCACCAGTCCTTCCGGCTCCATTCTCTGAGAAGCCCCGACCATCCCAGTCTCACAAGCAGAGAGCGTGGCCAGATCGATCGTGCAAGGAGCAGTGGCTATTTCGTACGCGAACACCTTTCCATCCGGAAAGGAGAACGAGGACATCGCCGAACATGCCGGCTCGTGGTGAGCGTGCCCCACGACGTGTATCGCACCGATTTCACCACGGAGCAAAGTTCGCGCTTCGGTAGCCGAAGTCACCACCTGACAGTTGCCCAGTAGGGCACCCACCGCCTCTACCTCTTGCAGGGCATTGGGGAGGTCTGGGGAAGCACCGTACCAAATGAGATTCATCTTGGTCCCCGGTTGAACATTCCGCCCAGAGAGGGCTGGATGAAAACTTGCCACGCATTCTCCCTGAAGCCCGATGGACGCACGGAGGGCTGTCCAGGGGAACTGCCACGTCAAACGATCTGGGCAGATGAGGGGCGACTCTCGTTCTAACAACGCCCGAAAGAGTTCCCCCAGGCTCGCGAGCGCATCCAAGGCAACCCCTTTCGAAGCTCTAGCATCGACCAT
>CAZAVC010000433.1:0-2167 GCA_964488265.1 uncultured Fimbriimonas sp. | reverse complement strand
CACAACGATGAGACTCTTTTTGGTTTTTGGCCTCGCATCTTCTTTTGCTTGCCAGCCCGGCTCGATGACTCCGAATGGCGGCCAAGGTGCCACCGCCCCCGGAGGTCAAGCCTCTGTGCCGGGGAATGATCTGACCGCGCTGTCGGACGAGTTCGACAAGGCGGCAACCCTTTCAAGTTGGAAGCTGGTCACTCAGGTGGAAGGGGCTCAGAACTCGCCGCTCCAAACTTACCGAATGGAAGCGGGACGGCTGCAACTGGTGCCTGTGACCTGTACTTGGTACAAGGACTATCGCGCGGAGATGGTTTTCAAGGAGGTCGAAGGCGATTTCATTTTGACGACGTTCGCACGATGTACTTCCCGATCCGGATCGGGAGCACCCCGAACCGCGTACTCTCTCGGCGGGTTGATGGTCCGAACACCGCGCACCGATACGGGCCGGAACTGGCGACCTGGGCGCGAGAACTATGTGTTCCTATCGCTTGGCGCGGCAGATCAACCCGGCCGCTTCCAGTTCGAAGTGAAAACGACGATCAATAGCGATAGCCAACTCCAAACTTCACCTGCTGAAGGACCTGAGGCGCAGATCCGCATTGCGCGGTTGGGGAGCCACATGGCGATGCTTCGCAAGACATCAACCGGCTGGATTGTGCACAAACGTTACGACCGATCCGACATGCCCAAGAAGGTCCAAGCCGGAGTGACCGTTTACACCAACTACTTTGGAACGCAAGGGATGGACGTTGCCACGCACAACTCGCGCTTTGGCAGCGTCCAGGGCGCGGACCTTGTTGCCACGTTCGACTTCATTCGCTTCAGCCGTCCCCCAGCAGATTTAGGTGGAAGAGCGGCTAGAATGTCGGATACCGAACTTGTTCGTGCTCTCGGGGAATAACGGATGTCTGCAATTGCCTACCTTCTACTCCTTGCTCAAGCTCAACACCAAGTGATCGCGGTGCCGAAATCTTGGAAGTTGGACCCTTGGTACACGCAGGGTGTGGAGGTGCTAGGCATGCGCATTGCCGGGTCCAAGAAGCTCAAACCCGAGGCGCTCCTTGAGGCGGCTTACCTCACTGAAAAGATGCTGGCCAAGCGCCCGTTCATTGCGGAAGAATTAGGCAAGAAGCGGATTCATACCGCGATCATGGCCGAGTCCGAGCAGACGACAGATGTTCCGGAACACCGAAAGTTGAACGAGCTGTTCCCGGAGACGGACTGGAACAAGCGAGCTCGGGGATTGGGTCCGGGCCCGGCAAGTTTGATCACCTCCGCCGCCGAGGAAAATCTTCTCCGATACAAAACAGATCGATACCGTGGAGAGTCTATCTTCATCCACGAGTTCGCCCACGCGATCATGGATTACGGCATTCCTCCGCTCGACGAAGAGTTCCTTGCCCACGTGGAAGCTGCTTATAAGAATGCGATGAAGAAGGGACTCTGGAAGGGGCTATATGCCGCAGAGAACAAGCACGAGTATTGGGCAGAAGGCGTGCAGTCTTACTTCGACGCCAATCTCGAGGCGATTCCGAGCGACGGGATTCACAACCACGTGAACACCCCTGAAGAACTTCAGGCATACGACCCAGAACTGTACGCCTTGATCCGGCGATATATGGGCGCGACCACTTTTCGTTGGGCTAAAGATAAGCTATAAGGCCTTGGCTTTCAGTGTTGATCATTTGGTAGGCAGAAACGGATTTGAAGATGACCATCGCACAAACTCCCCTGTCTTCCTCCTCACCTTACGACCCTCTTGTTCCTCATCGAGCCATAGGTCGAGCTCGACAAATCCAGTCTCGTGGGCGCTGTGAATGAACAGCTCAGAGGCGCTCAGGACGCCTTCCTTTCGCTCCGGCGAAACGACTTTGTCGTTCTGGATGAGCTTAATGACTCGGAAATGAACTTGGCGACCGAACGGGTCGTCCGAGACCGCAAACACCTTATCACCACGAACTACGTCAGACACCCCAGGCGGCAAGGCGTATCGTTCGCTCTGGTATCGCCCGCTGTTCCGACCTGTGCGCCAATCGAAACTCATGGCACCGCCGTAGACAAACAAATCCAGCGGGAAAGTTAACTCGCGCGACTGTCCCGCGGCAAGTGTCAATGACTCTTCCTTGCTCCCGTAGCCAAGAACCCACAGATTCCGTATCTCAACGGGCGACCC
>CAZAVC010000432.1:0-2179 GCA_964488265.1 uncultured Fimbriimonas sp. | reverse complement strand
CGCGTCTTCGACGACGATAAGGACATGAGATCAACGCTCATCAAAACGATTCTCGTCACTGCTATCGCCGCCGCCGTGCCGATCGCATCGGCGCAGACGGTCCGATTCTTCGACACCAACAACCGACCGATCGGTAGTTTCCGGAAGGGACAGCCTGTGATAGTTCAGTTCTCCAACGCTTTCTCACCGCAGTTCTGTGGGGTCTGGTCCACGGCGACAAACGGTCGTAACAACACCGTGCTGTGGACGGGCTGGGTTCGGCCTGGGCAAGTGATTAGAGTACGAGCAACAGCGGTTAGAGACGACATTACTTTGACGGGCGGAATCTATCGCTCGCCGTTTAACCTCATGCCGCTCAACTCCATTTGGCGGAATGGTTAAGGTGCGTCATGGAGAGTCCACCGGATTAGGCAAACGTCTGGGCAAACCCATCCGGACCAACTCTTTGAAGGAGGTCGGCATAAGCTCCACCCTTGGCGAGCAGCTCGGGGTGGGTGCCCTGCTCCACCACCTGACCATCCGCCAAGACAACGATCTGGTCCGCATTTTCTACGGTCGATAGTCGATGGGCGATGACGAGGGTGGTTCGACCCGTTGCCAGACGATCGATCGCCTCTTGCACCAGCTTCTCGGACTTCGTGTCTAGCGAACTCGTCGCTTCATCCAGGATCAGAATTTTCGGGTCTTTCAAGATCGCCCGGGCGATGGCAACGCGTTGGCGCTGACCACCGGACAGGGTGATGCCCCGCTCGCCAACCATTGTCTCGTAGCCATCGGGAAGCTTCTGAACGAACTCTTCAACATTGGCAGCCCTCGCCGCTTCCTCGATCTCGGCATCGGTCGCCCCTAGCCTGCCGTAGCGGATGTTTTCACGAATCGTCGCCGCGAACAGCTGCGTTTCCTGAGGAACCACGCCGATTCCGGCGCGCAGGTCGGGTCGAGAAACCGAGTTGATCGGCCGACCGTCGATGAGGATCGAACCCGATTGAGGGTCATAGAATCGATACAGGAGCGCTGAGACGGTGGTCTTTCCCGATCCGCTGGCGCCCACCAATGCGGTGGTCTTTCCACCCGCTAGATCGAGTGAGAGTCCCTTCAGGATCGGCTGATCCTCTACGTAGGCAAAATGAATCTCTTCAAACCGAACGGCGCAGGGACCATCGAAAAGGTCGGATCCGATCGCGGGGCTTGCGGGCTCGGGTTCGGTGGATTCGTCCAAGATTTCGAAGAGTCGTTCCGCCGCGCCCGTCGCTCGCTGGAGTCGCGAGGTGAGCGAGGCGAGCTCGCCCATGGGTCCGGAGATGATGGTAACAACCAGGAAGAATCCTACAATCGCGCCGATGGTGAGATTGCCCTCGATAACGCCTCGACCGCCGTACCAGAGCACTCCCAGCAGCAGGATGATGAACCCAAAAAAGCCCATGGTGCCCATGCCCGCTTCCCACCGTGAACTCTTCACGTTGAGCCGGTAGACCTCGTCTAGCTTGCCGCCGGTGCGATCGTCTTCGTACTTCTCGCGGGCAAATGCCTTCACCAAACGAATCTGGCCGAGCGCTTCCGTCATCTGACCGATCGCCTCACTGAGGCGGTCTAGGGCTTCTCTGTTGAGCACTCGGAGTTGGCGACCGAGGATGACGAACATCGCCATCACCGCTCCGAGAAGCGTCACTACGAAAAGGCAAAGCTTCCAATCAATAATGACGGCCATGACGATGCCACCCACGAGCTTAAGGATGTTCGCGGCAAAGTTAACGACGTCTGACGTGACCGTGGTTTGCACCTGCGATACGTCATTGGAGAGGAAGCTGGTGAGATCGCCGGATCGGTGCTTGTCGAAGTAAGAAACGGGGAGTCGCTGCAAGTGAGCGAAGAGGTTCTTTCTCAAATCATTGATGATGCGGTTCCCCGTTTTGGAGAGGATCACAAATTGCAAAAATCCAAACGTCGCCGAAACCAGGAACAGCCCGATGATAAGGGCAGCGGCGCGGTCTATCTGCGCGACCGACTGCGTCTTCCCGACCTCGTCCACGGCTTGCTTGGCAACAAACGGTAGCGCCAGTTGGACCACAGTAGCCAGAACGCCCAACACGCCCGCGAGCGCAAGGGAGCGCTTGTGCGGAATCGCCAATTGAAGAAGGCGTTTGATGATCCCCCAGTCGAGCTTTCGATAAGGGTTTGC
>CAZAVC010000431.1:0-2185 GCA_964488265.1 uncultured Fimbriimonas sp. | reverse complement strand
CCCCGGACCAAGCGGTACAATCTAGCCATCTTATGGAAGCCGGTAAAACCGTCCTCGCCAACGCTGCCGAGGTACACAAGAATCTCGCCGTCTCGGATTTGATCCAACATTGTGTCGAGCGAGATAACTGCCGACTCACGGAAAATGGCGCCGTTGTCGCTTATTCCGGCAAGTACACGGGCCGCACCCCCAAAGATAAGTTCACCGTTGCCGATGCCGAATCGGAACCGCACATCTGGTGGGAAAACAACAATCGCATGACCCCCGAGCGGTTTGATTCGCTCACTGGCGTGGTCACCGATTACCTCAACGGCAAGCAAGTTTATGTGGTCGACACCTACGCGGGTGCCGATCCTGCGCACCGGATCTCCGTTCGGTTCATCGTCGAGCGGCCGTATCACGCGCTTTTCATCAATCGACTCCTGATTCGTCCGACCCAAGAAGAGCTCGCCACCTTTGAGCCGGATTGGACGGTTATCGACTGCGGCAAGCGATCCGTCACCACCGAAGAGTATCCGCTAGACCTTCTGAAGGAAGGCACCAAGCCGGGCGACGCCACCATTGCGCTCAACATGGGCGCGAAGCAGGTGCTCATTCTGGGTACCGAATACGCGGGCGAGATGAAGAAGTCCATCTTCACCGTCATGAACTATCTGCTCCCGCTGAAGGGCGTGCTAAGCATGCACTGTTCGGCGAACGTGGGCGAAGGCGGAGACGCCGCGCTGTTCTTTGGTCTCAGCGGAACGGGCAAGACGACTCTCTCCGCCGACCCTGATCGAGGGCTGATCGGCGACGACGAGCACGGTTGGACCGAAAATGGCATCTTCAACATCGAGGGCGGCTGCTACGCCAAGTGCATCAGCCTTACGGAAGAGAAAGAGCCGGAGATCTTTGCCGCCATTAAAGAAGGCGCGATTTTGGAGAACGTGGTTCTGGACGACGCGGGTCGACCCGATTACGATTCGTCTGAACTCACCGAGAACACTCGCGTGGCGTATCCGCTGGAGCACATCTCCAACGCGGTGCTGCCCAGCGTGGCGGGTCACCCCAAGAACATCATTTTTCTTACCTGCGACGCCATGGGCGTGCTTCCCCCCATCTCCAAGCTCACCAAAGAGCAGGCGATGTACTTCTTCTTGAACGGATACACCGCCAAGGTCGCCGGAACAGAAGCGGGCGTTACCGAACCTACTGCGGTGTTCTCGACTTGCTTCGGCGCTCCGTTCTTGCCGCTGAGACCCAAGGTGTACGCCGAATTGCTCGGTAAGAAGATCGACGAGCATGGTTCCCACGTTTGGCTCGTCAACACGGGTTGGACAGGCGGTCCCGCGGGTGGGCCGGTGGAACTTCAGGGCTCGCGAATGAAGCTGAAGTTCACACGCGCCATGATCCACGCCGCGCTGGACGGTCGACTCAATGAGGTGGCATTTGAAACCGAAAGTGTGTTCGGTCTTTCCATTCCCACCGAGTGCCCGGGCGTGCCGTCCGAAGTCCTTTCTCCGCGTGGAACCTGGCGAGACGCCTCGGCTTACGATGAGCAGGCGAAGAAACTGCACGATATGTTTGAATCGAACTACAAGAAATTCGTGTAGTCTCAGTTTCCACCCGTGAATCGATACCTCGTACTGGCAGAAGATGGGCAGGTCTACGGGCCCGCCGATATCCCGACCCTCAATCAATGGATTCTTGAGGGTCGGCTTTTGCCAACCACTTTGCTTCAGCCAGAAGGCACCACGCTAAAGATCGCGGCTTCTACGGTTCAAGGGCTGGTCTTCCCGACCGGGCAAAACTTTGCCTCGTTCACCCCTCAGGCCATTGCCGATGGCAAGAACGAGATGCGAGGCGCGTATGCGTGCCTTGCAGTCACCTTGCTCTGCTTCTGCTCGCCGGGACCGGCGATGCTGGCCGGACTCGTGGGGCTCATCATGGGCTACTTCGCACACAAAAAGGGTCAACGAGCGGGGCTGGCGGTAGCGGTTCTTTGCGCCATAGCGTTTGCCATCCACCTTTACATGTACCGTCAGGCAGGTTCGGCGCTCGCCGGCATTCCTGGTCTCTCAGGAGTCCCAGGCATCGGTGGCGGCGGTATCCCCGGCGTCAGCCTCTAAAGACGCATCGTCCCTCCAGGTCTGCCGGGTTGAACCAAAACCCGTATTTCGCCCGAAGTTCCTCTTTTGGCACCGGG
>CAZAVC010000430.1:0-2197 GCA_964488265.1 uncultured Fimbriimonas sp. | reverse complement strand
TCCGGAGGTCGTTTGCTTTTGGATGGCTCGCTTACTTGTAGGAAAGGGTGTTCACGAGGAGCTTTCGCTCAATCTCTTTATTCATCACCACGCCTTTGCGGGAAAAGCTAATGTTCACCTTGGTTCCAACATCACCCTGAAGCATTTCGAAGAGACGCCTGTTGGAGAGGTTCAGCGCGTAAATATCGTTGACGCTAATGATCTCATCTCCGATCTTGACACCTGCCTTCTCCGCAGGACCCTCAGGAGAGAGCGCATAGACGATCATCTTTTTGTCTCGACGCGAGTTGTAGGCAGAGAGACCGATGTCGGCGGGCTGAGGAGCGTCTACTTTGCCCGTCCAGTTTTTGAGCTGAATTCTTCGCCGAGAGTAGTCAATCACGATGTTGAAGTTCTTCAGAAAGCCGTACCCAACCGTTCCGTCGTGTTCGGCCGAGCTTGAAGGAAGGTCGATGATGCTCCAAATACTAGACTCGACGGGGACTCCGTAAATCTTAAGTTTTGGAACCTGCGCGTACCAACTATCGACCGGTCCAGAGGCTACGTAGGCGGTTTTCATGAAAACGGGCTTGTCGCCCGATTTCCACAGATTCACCCGCTCCAAAACATCTTTGTGCGTCGTCGCAAAGAACGCGTTACCCGTGTCGAGGGCCAAGACCATTTTCTTCCCGTTCTCAAGATCGACATGCATCTCCATCGAAGAGTTACCTATGGGGAGCAACGAGGCGAGAAATGTGGTCTTGTTATCGACGGGTTCCTTTGTGATGTCCTTTGATTTCGGATGAAAAATGAACACTTTTCGCTCGAAGTTGATCTCCGTGATCACGTCCTTGATCACCGAGAAGCCCATGATTCCATCGCAGTGGGTGTTGTAAGAGAACGAGAAGTCCGCACCCGGTTGCATAACGGCTTCGGCGTCCTTCACTGGAATCTTTTCGTCTCCCAGAGTGAGAGAGTTGATCTTCACCGTATCCACCTCGAACTCCCCAACAAAGTCTCGAAGAGTCATCTTGCCCGTGGTTTTTCCGAGGTTGATGTTGGCGTCACAAACCACCCACCCGCTAAACCCGGTATCGAACATCAACGAGACCTTTCGACCGTTGACCTTTGCGTCCACGATGATCGCATCATCGCCCAATCGGAAAGGAACTTCGATCGCCTTCGCCGGCGCACCTGTTGGGACCTCAACGGGCTTTGCTGCGGGCTTCTGAACCGGTTTCGTCGCGGGCTTCTTTGCTTGCTGAATGAGAATGGGTGGCAAAAAGGCGGTCATACCTGCCGACGCGCAGGCGATAACAAAGGCGATAGCGTGCATGGACTTGCCAACTATAACGGATGAGCCCGCCGTTTCGTTCTCAAAACGGTACTTAAGATCAGCTTCGTTTCATCAAAACCGCAAATACAAGGTACAGCGGCAGGACAACCCAGCTGAATCCGCAACATCCGGTAACAATCAGCGGCACGAGCCACACGTAGTTCCCTCGACGGTGGTTGAGGTCGAGCACAACGAAAACGAGAATGGCAATTCGCAAGAACAAGTCGAGGATGCCGACGGGGACGAGAGCGGGAACCTCCTGCGTGATGCTCGAAAACTTAGCGACCATCTCGGAAAGGTCCTTGATCTGACCACCTTGAAGCTCCTGGTACGCCTTGGAGCCAGACATCATGGCGGATTGACCGAGGTAAGTGGCGGCATTCAGGGCAGCGAGGGCAAAGCCAATCCCAACCCAAGCCTTACCTAACTTGTCGATAAAGCTCGGACCGGTCGGAGCGGCGACCTGTACGGCCGGAGTTTCCAGTTTTGGATAGGACCCATCCTTCGTTATTCGGCTCTGAAGGTCTTTGGCCGAAGCATGGTTGGGCTCAATAATCAGGGCATCGTTGGTGAGTCTTAACGCAACGTCACGATTACCCGCGTTGAATTCGTGAACCGCCGCATTGTATCGCGCCTTGGCTGATGCGGGAGCAAGGGTGACAGAGCGAACAAAAGCTGCCGATGCCTCTTCGGTCCTTCCGAGCTGAGACAGCGCTATCGCTTGTAGAAGAGTCGCGTCGGGATGATTGGGCTCCAAGACGAGCACGCCCAGAGCCTCATTCAGGGCGTCTTCGAATCGACCAGAGTTAAGGGCGTCTGTCGCTTGTTCTACTGCTTTCGCGTACCGATCGGTCATGTTGCCATCGGATCGCGACCTTCGCT
>CAZAVC010000429.1:0-2216 GCA_964488265.1 uncultured Fimbriimonas sp. | reverse complement strand
TTCCAGATTGAGGCCCAAACGCTATCAAGATTCCAACGGTGAAACATGCGGCGGACTCGAAACCTACGGCGAAAGGCAATCCGCATCGCATTATCTCTTTTGGGGATTCTCTTCTCGGTCTTCTACGGCTTCGCGGTAATGTCCAGCCCGTTTCCTTTCTATTCCAACATCGATGGGTCGGTCATCCGTATCGACGGGGTCTCCTTTCTTCGAGGAAAAGGACGCATGTATCTTTACCCTTGGAAGTGGGTTTATGACGTAGAAGTGGAAACGCCCACCGAAGTGGTTCGCAAGCGTCTTTACCCATGGGCGGAAGGATCCGATTCCGGGTCGATTCATATCGATAAGGAAGGCGTTTCCTTTATCGCTGACGCACAAGATGTCAGCTATCGGCGAAAATGAAATCGATAGGCGCTGCGAGCTGCTGCAGTGACTTTTACTTCACGCCGTGAGTCACGGCGCACAGCTTGGCCAAGATCATCTCCGCGATTCGCCGACGATCCGCCGCGTCGCCGCCCGTGAGATAGAAAGACATTCCGCAGTGCGCCCAGCCGATTCCCTTGCCAGACTTCATCACCACGTCATGAACCTGCTCGCCGGGGAGCCTGGCGTTATCAATCGCGTCGGTCCCTTCCTTCATGTACAGCCGATACTCTTTGCCTTCCGACTCGTACGTGTACGCCGCCCAATCCGGACCGCATTCGCCCTTCACCAAGCAGCAAGAGGTTCCGCAGTCCAAAGCCGGAGCCGCGATTCCAGTTTCTTTAGCCACCCAAGAGGCCGCAGCCGCAGGAGTAAGCCCCGCTCGAACCGAAACCGGTGAGCCCGTGGCGAAGTTCATGGGGTCGTAGCTGAACCGCAGGTAGCCACCCACCATGAGCACCATCAGCATTGGCACAAACGCCCATCGAATCCAAGGCGATCGCGGCGATACCGCGGGTGCTTTGGCTTTTGGAATCAGCGCTTCCAGTCGCTCGCGAGGGACGGCAACATCTAGCCGAGAGTCGAACAAGGCCGCCTTGAAGGTTCGGAACGCCGCCACTTCTGCCTGAAGCTCTTCTGAGGTTTGCAGTTCGGTTTCGAACGCGCGCAGTTCGGCGACGCTCAGGTCACCGTCCACATATCGCTGGATCAACTCGTCTCGACCGTTCATCTCCATCTCTCGATCCATTTTTAGTGCGCACCTTCCGCAACAAAATCTGCGAGCAACTCTCTCAGTCTTGCTCTCGCTCGGAACAGGCGGGATCGAACCGTTCCAAGCGGAATGTCCAGCGCCTCGGCAACTTCTTCGTAGCTCATCTGCTCCACGTCGCAAAGCAGCGAAACCATTCGAAACTCTTCCGGCAACTGCTCCATGGCCTGAATGATCCGCTCGCTGTTCAGCCGATCCGCGATTCCGGTCCAAGACTTGTTCTGATCGCCGATCTCGATATCTAGTTCGGCTTCTTCGGGGCGAGACCGTTGCTTGCGTCGCAGGCCCAGAAACTCGTTCTTCAAAATACGAATCAACCAGCTGCGGGTGTGCTCGCCGTCAAACCGGTTCCAGTGCTTATATCCTTGCAACAGGGTTTGACCGACGATGTCTTCGGCTTCTTCGGCATTGCGAGTCATTCGGCGAGCCACTCGGTACAGCACATCCAAATGAGGACGCACCGCTTCTTCGAAGCTTCCGCGACCCCCGCTGTGAGTTTGGGATTTGGGGGCAAACATCTCTATGGCTCGGCTTAATCCGTTCATACCCGAAACGCAAGGGCTTCGTTCCTAAGAACACCTCTCGCGAATCTTATCAATGCGCCCTAGGCCAACCGTGTTCCCGAAAATTTATCGTTTCGTGACAAGATGAATTCGTGACGCCGGACGAACACGGATTTTTGCTGGGCATTCTGGTGGGAGAAGGCAGCTTTGGGGGCGATGGCAAGCAGCCGCAGGTCTCGGTGCGCATGCACGAGCGTCACGAGCAACTTTTCAAGCGACTGGAGTCGTTGATAGAGGGGTCCAAGCTGTATGGTCCGTACCACCATTCCAATCGGGCTTACTACCAGTGGATGGTTCGGGGCGAGCCGCTCAAAGCCCTCATCCGCGATGGCTTCTTCGATCCCATCGAGCAGTGGGATGCTTACGCCTGGGAGCGATTCCAGACCATGTGCACCAAATATCGAATAAAGAAATAGCCCCGCCATTCCGGGCGGGGCTATCCAGAGACTTACCGAAAGGCG
>CAZAVC010000428.1:0-2220 GCA_964488265.1 uncultured Fimbriimonas sp. | reverse complement strand
GTCGGGCTGGCGGCGTTGGTCCGGCGTCGGCGAGGTGGGTCGGTCGGTTAGTTGGGTTGGGGAATGGTTTTTAGGTGCCCTTCTGGGGAGGGGGGCCGAATAATCGGGCCGGGTTGGTTTCCAGATTATCGGAACCCTCGCCCCTTCCCGATAGTCGGGACAGGCTCATGGGAGAGGGTGCCCCGGAGGGGCGGGTGAGGGGCAATTCCCCTCCCTGGGAGGGGTGGATCCGAAGGAGACGGGGTGGTCTGAACCCCCAGGATGTCTTCCATTTCACAGCAGGGTCCCGGCGTTGAAGGTCCGGAAGACCTTCGACCATCCCCTCGATCCGGAGCGTTTTTGGAATCTTCCTTATACTGATGCTATGAACCCCGACCAACCCGGTCCGTTCGACGCTCTCGTCGCCGCGCCGAACCACCACCGACTCGCGTTCGAAAACGAGAAAGTGCGCGTGCTGGAAACGATGATCATGCCCGGCGACACCACCCCCATGCACACTCATTGCTGGCCGGGGACGATCTACATTCTCAGCGGCAGCGACTTCGTTCGTCGCGACGAGTTTGGGACGGTTGTCTTGGATACTCGAGAACTAGGAATCGTGATCTCGCCGGGCGAGGCGCGGTGGTCCGATCCGCTTGGCTTGCACACGCTGGAGAACGTCGGCGATAAGCCGATTCACATTATCTCGACCGAGATCAAATCTTGAGGTGGAAGAGTTAGCGCTACTTGATCCACCAAACCAGGTGGCGGTGCGCATAACCATCCTTCAAAACCTTGTGGAAAATCTGGAGCGAGACGCTCGCCATTTCTGGTGTGCCGAAGCCGTCGCTCGACCGGTAGATGGCCATGAAGTCTCGGTCAGCGATGCCGAGCTTTGCGATCGCCGCTTCCATCTCGGCAAGTAGCCGCGGTGCGGAGACGATCACCAGCGGAAAGGATTCTTCCTCTTCCGCGTCATCCTGAGCTTGCGCAGGGGCAGATTTCGGCTTAAACAGCCCGAGGCGTTGCAGCAACCCGAGTTTGGGTCGTGGTCGCTCCCGCTGATTTGGCTCACGCAAGTAGGTGTTTTCAATATCGCCCGGAACGGCCACACCGTACCAGGCATGAATGTGCAGGGCGGTCGGCACATTCGATTCACCTAAAACCTCCGCTAGCAAAGCCTGAACATGCGACCAGTCTCCCCACGCCAGTTCGGGCCCAGACACGTAGGATTCACCCTCGTCATCGCCATCCCCGTCGTAAAAATCATCCACCCAACTCTCGAAGTCTTCAAAGTCTTGGAAGTCGATTCCTCGTTTGCGCAACAAGGCAGTGAGTTCCACTGCATCGTCTTCATCGATGTTCCCTTTTAGGCTATTAAGAGTAAGAGCGAAACCCATTTGCGTAGTATAGTCCTAACCCAACTTGATATTGTAACGTCAATCATTCCTCTATGTGGACACCATCAAGACAAAGTCAAGGCTGACGAAACATCCGTTTGTGAGAAGTCGTTGCCGAGGAACAAGAGCTTTTGGTTTGTGGATTTCGCCACCGCATATGCAATGCAGTCGCCGAAGTTTAGCGCCGCTGGGTGGCGACCTTTCCCGTACCGATCGAATGCACGTGCGGCAAACATTGCCTGCTCCGCCGTGAAGTCGACAACCCTAACACCAAGCTCGTTGAGCGTACGGGCCAACTCTAATTCGGTGGCATCCCCTAGATACTTTTTCAACACCATGTAGGTTTCTAGGAGAGTGGGAGCGGAAATGAAGGTCTCGTTATCGAGGACCTCGGCAATCAAGCGCTCTTTCGAGGGCTCTTCCATCAAGATGGCAACCATGGCGGAAGCGTCAAGGATCATGGCGGCAGTCGGAGCGTTAACTCAGAGCACTACTCGAAGAGAGCGTCGAACTCCTCTTTGGGGACTCGCTTGCCTCGAACATCATCAGGGAGCTTCGACCAAACATTCTTTTCAAGGTTATTCATCACGGCGCGGACACGCTCATCCAGCGTCGGTAAATCGAGTCTCCGTTGCCGTTCTAGCAGGGCTTTTCTAATCGCCTCGGTCTTGGTCTCGCCGGTTGCGCGTGCAATTTCGGTAGCAAGTCGTTCGACCTCCTCGTTTTTGATGTTTAACGCCATGGTGTAATTTTGACGATTTCGACCATTGCAAGGTTTCACCTTGCCGAAAACCATCTACGCACCTGGCTTAGGACGCCTTTTTGGACCTTCCATTACCCG
>CAZAVC010000427.1:0-2262 GCA_964488265.1 uncultured Fimbriimonas sp. | reverse complement strand
CGCGATTTTTGAGCGGACGGTGGGGATAAGAGAGGCGATTGGCGACCCCGTTGGCATAGGCAGAAGCAACGGCAATCTAGGGATCTTTCTTTGCGACGTGGGTGAGCCGGCCGCCGCGTATAAGCACTTCCAAAGAGCGTTGGAAGTTTCTAACGACCTTCCCGCGCAGATCAATCGACTGGTGCGACTGAACTTTGCCACCTGTCTCACCGCGCTTCGCCGCCTACCGGAAGCTTTGGAGATGAATCGAGCCCTGGAAACCGAGTTCGCCGAACTGGGCAACCGGCGAAACCTTTCGATCGTGCAGTGCAACACCGCCGATTCTCTTTTGAAGGCGGGGGATCGAGCAGCGAGCTTTGCCGCACTTCAGGCGCCGTTTAGTTATGCGGTCGAATCCGGGGAATGGAGTCACCTATCGGTGATTTTCGATACCCTCACTTCGGTGCTTACCCCGGATTCTCCGGAAAGGGCGTGGCAGGCGCATTCGCTTGCCAATCGAGTGAACGCCGGATTGCGAAGGTCGCGAAAACCACTGGTGATTGCCGACTTGGAAGACGACCTACGAACCCTGCGCCAAACGCTGAGCGACACCTCGCGCGAGAAAATTGAGTCTCGGGTGAGCTCGGGCGAGACCGCTGAGCGAGTGTCGGAGTTCTTCCAACTGCTCTACCCAGCGATCTGAGCCACTTCTACTTGAGGTTCTCGTTGAACCAGGCAAGGATGTCTTGAAACTTGTCGATCATCCCCAAGAAGTCATGCCCCTTGCCGGGGACCACGATCAGCTTGCTCTTGACGCCGAGGCCTTTGAGCTGCTTGTCTAGCCTTTCCGATTGCTGGATGGGGACGAGAGTGTCCTTGTCGCCGTGAACCAACAGGGTCGGCGGCATTTTCGCCGTGATGAGGTTGGAAGGAGACATATCTTTGGAGAGCTTTGCCCAGACCTCCGGTTGAGGCTTGCTGACATCGGCGACAAACGCGTCTCCGAACGCGGCTCGAAGGAGTGGGTTGTCGAGTGCCTTGGTGCCTTCGGTGCCCCAGTTATCGAAGTCGGTGGGGGGGAAGAACACTCCGATCGCTCCTACCGAAGACGATTGCTTATCAACATCGTCGATATCTTTCAGCGCGGGCTTTTCTCCAAGTGCGCCCACCATGAGCGAAAGGTGCCCTCCGGCGCTGCCGCCCGTGATCCCGATCTTGTTGGGATCGATGCCGTAGTCGGATGCTTTGCTCTTAATGTGGCGAACAGATCGGCGAATGAGCTCGACGATCTCCGGCACCTTGTATCGCGGCTTGGCACCGTGAACGACCTGAAAGACGGTGAACCCTTTTTCACAAGCGAGATCGGCAAGAGGGGCCGAAACCTGAGCGTGGTCGCTGACCCAACCGCCGCTGACAACAAACACCAACGCTCGACCCGTGGGTTTCTTGGGTTTGAACACTTCGTAGGTGAACGCCGCTCCCTGAACCTTTGCGTACACCACATCGGAGATTCGGCTGGCGATGTTGCCTTCGCCTTGTTGAACGGTGACTCTAGGAGCGGATGAAGAGGCGCAACCCTGACTCGCCATTGCCCCAACGAGGACAAAGGAGACGAGGATACGAGAATGCCGAATGGTCATGCCCTTAGCATACAAAGGAATAGATTCAGTTGGCTTTAAGAACTCTCTGTTTCCTACAACTTCACCAGTTCGAACTTGCGAGCTTTCGGGATCGCCAACTTACGAGCCATGTTCTCGTGATCGCTGATCACCGGGGCGATCGCTCTAACCGCTTTCTTTCCAGATGGAAGGTTATCGCCTTCCCTCTCAATGTTCCGCCAGGCCATGAAATCCAATTCGGACCTGCGGACGACCCAATTGAACACCTCATCGGCTTGCCTCATCATGGGTGTGGCATAAGCACCTAGATCGACCCCCTTTCCCCATAGAACGGCATTGAGACGGCAAACGGATACACCGTCGATCTTGAGTTCGTAGTCGCCCGGGGCGAGACCTTGAACCTGCAACATCTGCCGACTCAGGCGCTTCTGTACGTCGGCGAGCTTTTCGACCGTATCAAAGACGCCTTCCGACGGAAGCACAAGCGGCAAGGACCCATCGGTTTGCTCCCATGAAAGTTGGTTCAGATACTTAACCGTGGCGCGTTCTGACTTCAGCACTTTCCCAATCTTTGCGTCGATGACAACATCGGAAACCAGCGGGTCGAATCCCCAAGCGGTTAGTATCTCGGCAGCCATCACCAAGTGGCCGGCAATGGATGGGT
>CAZAVC010000426.1:0-2278 GCA_964488265.1 uncultured Fimbriimonas sp. | reverse complement strand
CTGAAAAACGCGGTCCTGCCACGGTGAAACAGGTGGCGGCGATGGCGGGAGTGTCCCCGACGGTTGTGTCGCGAGTCCTTCACGGCAAAGCCGCTGGGATAAGAGTGAGCGAGCAAACGGCGATTCGAGTCCGTGAGGCCGCCAAGACACTCGGCTACCGGAGAAACGCGTTGGCAGGCAGTCTTCGCGATCGGAAGACTATGATGCTGGGTGTGATCCACGGAGTGGATGACTCCCGAGCCCGATTCAGCGGCGAGTCTCGATACTTCGCGGCGCTTATGGACGGAATCGTCGACGGCGCATTTGAACACGGTTACAGCGTGACCCTCTGTCCAAAGCTTCAGGGTCAGGGCATTGAAGACGCAATGTCCGACGGTCGTTTCGATGGATTGATTTGGTATCGGTCTACGACCCTGCCAGAGGAAAAGCGGATCATTCAGGAAAGCACTCTCCCTCTGGTGGTCATCCACGATCCCGCACCCGCAGAAGGCGGAAATGTGGCGGGTGTTCAGTGCGACAACGAACAGGGAATCGGGATTGCGATAGATCACCTTCTTGGGCTGGGACACACCAAGATCGGCTTTGCGATCGAGAGCGTTTATCTGGTCGGCGAGGGAGTGTTGCGGCGCGATGCGTTTCTATCGGTTGCGAAAAGGAAGGGGATTCCGGATCCTGAAAATCAGCTTGTGTACTTCAACAGTCCAGGCGAACTGGTGCCAACGATCAAAGCAAAGGGGCTCACAGCCGTGATCTGCTGGAACGACGCCACCGCCGCCACCGTGCTACGCACGGTTCAACAGAATGGGCTTCGGGTTCCCGAGGAACTCTCGATTATTGGATTCGACTCCACGATCTTCTGCGACACGCTGACCCCTCCCCTCACCTCGGTGGCGCAGCCCCTGGAGACGATGGGGATGGAAGCAGCAAAGGCACTGGTAGGTTTGATTGAAAACCCGGTTGAGAAGTCCTTCAACATCGTTCTGCCGTGCGGCCTAGACGTTCGAGGGTCGACGGCAAAAGTGTGAAGCCTTAGACTAGTTCTGTGTTCTGGGCAACGTCGCTTCTTCTTTTGGGTCAGCCTGTTGGAACTCCCAAGCTGCCGATTGTGGATCTCGCCACCGACTTGGCCCGTCAGGTGATTGTTGATCGGGAGGAAGGCAAATATCTTGGTCACGTTTCCACGGTTCTGCTTGAGGACGGCAAGACCATTCTTTGCGCGTACCCTCAGGGGCATGGAAAGGGCCCGATTCTGCTGAAGAAGAGCACGGACGCCGGCCGGACCTGGAGCGATCGGTTGCCGACGCCGAAGAACTGGGAAACCTCGCTGGAAACCCCCACCCTCCACCGGACGATCGACCCTCGCACCGGGAAAAAGAGGCTCATCTTGTGGTCTGGTCTCTACCCGGCGAGACTCGCAATAAGTGAGGACGACGGTGCGAACTGGTCGCCCTTGAAGCAGGTCGGTGATTGGGGAGGCATCGTGGTGATGGGCTTCGTCGAGCGCCTCAAAGATGGGCGGTATCTGGCGATGTTCCACGACGACGGTCGGTTCTTTAAGTCGAAAGGCAAAGCCGAGGGGCTCTTCACGCTGTACCAAACGTTTAGTAGCGATGGTGGACGGTCTTGGAGCGCTCCCGAAGAAGTTCTAAAGTATCGAACATTCCACTTTTGCGAGCCCGGACTGATTCGATCTTCCGACGGATCGGAGATGGCGGTGCTGCTTCGTGAGAATCGTCGGCGCTCGCCGTCGCACGTGATTTTTTCAAAGGATGAAGGACAAAGTTGGTCGGCCCCTTCCCCGCTCTCGGCCGACCTAACGGGTGATCGCCATACGCTGAGATATGCCAAAGATGGTCGGCTCGTCGCTACTTTTCGCGACATGGCCGAGGGTCCCACAAAAGGGGATTGGATGGTATGGGTTGGCAAATATGCCGACCTGAAATCTGGAGCCGATGGGTCTTTCCGGATCCGACTGATGGACAACAAGAACAGTTGGGACTGTGGGTATCCCGGCTTAGAAGTATTGCCAGACGGGACCTTTGTCGCGACTACCTACGGCCATTGGGCCGAGGGCAAGCCGCCATACATAGTCTCGGTGAGATTCAACCTGGCTGAAAGCGAGGCGAGGCTAATTCAAAAGTGACCAGCCTCTCGTTTGGTCTTCCGTAAAGAAAGCATCAAATTTTCGCATTGAGCGGTGAGAGGTTCCAGCGAAGTTTGTAGACTTCGCCTCAGTGCAGCACGAACGACCCGATCCCGATGCGCTGCTGGCGTCCCT
>CAZAVC010000425.1:0-2286 GCA_964488265.1 uncultured Fimbriimonas sp. | reverse complement strand
GCTTCGAGGCAAAGAAGCCTCGACAACGGTGGACAGTCTTCGCAAGCTCACCTCCGAGATCGAACGCTTTGCAGGCGCAGGTAAAGATTAAACGATAAAAATCTGCGTCTTATCAAGCAAATTCTGCGTCCTTACGATGACACCTAACCCGTTAGACTAACGGTAAGGTCGCCAAGGAAAGGTGAAGGGTGTGCTAAGGATAGTCGGAGTTCAAAAATCTTCCCAACCAAACCGAGAGTTTGTTCTGCTTCAGAACCACGGTCACCTTCGCGTGAATCTACGCGGACACGGTCTGATTGCAGAATCGGCGATTGACGGTCATCACCCGGCCGCATTCCACATCTTCCAAGAAGAAGAATCGATCCATGCATCCACGTACGTGATGCTGATCACCGGATCGGGCGTTTCTCAGTGGGGACGATCCAAAGACGGATCGCTCGTGTTCTACTGCTACATGAACCGCGCAGTATCGGCTTGGAACGATTCCGAAGGTGCCCTTTCGATCCTAGCTCCGCAGCACAGATACTGCCCGCGCACCCAGGAATCCGCGCCAACAACCGTCGGCACCTCGTCGGTTGCAAAGGTTCTCTAGACGTTTATCTTGTTCAGGGCGGCTTCTAGACCGTCCTGGACCAACACTTCGATCCCGTCCGCTCCTTTGCGAATTGCCTTCTGAATCTCAACTCGCTCTTCGGCGGTGAACTTGCCCAAAACGTGATCGATGGTTTCATCGTCGCCCTTGCCGATACCGATTTTCAGTCGCGGATACTCTTGGGTGCCGAGCGAGTGGATCAAGCTTTTGTGCCCGTTGTGACCACCTGCGCCCCCTTTCGGCTTCAGCCGAGTCCGACCCACTTCAAGGTCTAAGTCATCGGCAACCACCAAAATTCTCTCCGGTTTGATCCCGTAAGATTTTGCAAGCGGGGCCACCGATTGCCCGCTGAGGTTCATGTACGTCATTGGCTTGGCGAGGACCACCCCTACGCCGCCAATGGTGCCGACCCCGAACCGAGCCTTGTGCTGAGCGGTTCCCAGCTTGATACCATGGCGGTCGGCTAACTCGTCGATCAGGTCGAACCCCACGTTGTGGCGGGTACGAGTGTATTCGGGTCCGGGATTACCCAGCCCAACCACAACCCATTCCACCTGAACAACGGGCTTACTTTGTTTGCGAAACATTTTCCCCTTCCGGGACGATGCCCGCATTCGGATCTAGCTTGCCAGAGGCGCAGAGGGCAATCAGAACCACCCCAAGCACCACTCGGTAACCAATAAAGACACCGACTCCTCGCTGCTGGATGAATCCGAGAAGCCACTTGATAGCCGCCCATCCGACAAAGAAACTCACGATCGTCGCGACCAAGATTGGCGTTTGGAGCGGTCCCGTCAAAAACTCTCGCTCCTTATACGCTTGGTACAACCCCGCTGCCGTGATCGACGGGACCGACATGAGAAACGAGAAACGAGCCGCCGCTTTTCGATCGAAACCTGCAAAGTAAGCGCCCGTAATCGTCGACCCACTTCGGCTCATGCCAGGAATGAGGGCGATGCACTGCCAGAGGCCCACAATCAATCCATCTTTGATCGTGACCGCCTCGATCTCTCGAGATTTCTTCCCTAACTTCTCCGCTACACCCATGAGCAAGCCCATGAAGATCAGCGATCCCGAGATCACATACAGCGATCGAAAAACCGTTTCGATTTGCTTGTGAAGGAGCAGCCCCATGACGACGATTGGAATGGTGGCAATAAAAACTCCCCAACCAATCTTGGCGTCGTAACTGCTCACATCTCGCGTGGCAAGTGATTTGCCCCATGCCAGGAACGCTCGCCATAAATCGGCGCCAAATACGACGAGCATCGCGAGAACGGTCCCAATCTGAATAATCGCCGTGAAGGCGGCACCGGGGTCTTCCCATCCCAAGAGGGCGGGAACCACGCGCAAGTGAGCCGTGCTGCTGATCGGCAGAAACTCGGTGATGCCCTGAACAACGCCGTATACGATGGCTTGAAGAATCGTCATTTGAAAAACCAGCCGTTACTGGCCGAACAACTTAATGATGGCCAAGCCAACCGCGCTCAGTGCGGCGGCGGCGATGTAAAGAATCCAGACGGTTTGTCTTTGGGTGAACCCTTTCCCAAGGAGTGTGTGGTGGAGGTGTCGTTTGTCTGGCGCGGTGATCGGCGATCCGCTAAGAATTCGTCGACAAATCACCCAGAACGCGTCGAGGATCGGAAGCGCAAAGACGAGCATCGGCATGAAAATAGAGACCGCTGCCGCCGTCT
>CAZAVC010000424.1:0-2296 GCA_964488265.1 uncultured Fimbriimonas sp. | reverse complement strand
CGTTGAGTGAAAGAGACAAAGTTGCCCATTTGCTCCGACGATTTGGGCTGGGTGCCAGTGAGGCAGAGATCGAGTACTACGGTCAAGGCGGAATTCAAGCCGCCGTCGATCGGCTCCTCAACTACGAGAAGCTCGAAGACAACGCTCAGATCAAAACTTCCGACCTCACGAATCGCCGATTCATCGGCGCGATGCGCATTGCCACGGGGATGATCTACTACCGCTATCTGGTGACCCAGCGACCCCTCGAAGCAAAGCTCACGCTGTTTTGGCACGACCACTTCGCAACCAGTGCCCAGAAGGTTTCGAACACGGACGCGATGGTCAATCACTTCGAGACGCTACGGCTGAATTGTTCGGGCACGTTTAAGGACCTTCTGACCGCGATCTCGAAAGATCCCGCCATGCTGTACTGGCTAGATAACAACGAGAACGTTAAAGGGAAGCCGAACGAGAACTTTGCACGAGAGGTGATGGAGCTCTTTACTCTCGGGATCGGGCACTACTCGGAGGAGGACATTCAAGAAGCGGCGCGAGCCTTTACGGGGTGGGGTTATGGAACCCTCAGGGGAGGACGCGCTCCCGAAGGGCGATTGGTCCTTGGTCGATTTCAATTCAACCCACAATTGCACGACGACGGCATGAAGACCGTTCTCGGGAAGTCTGGACGCCTGAATGGAGACGACGTGATCGATCACCTCTGCTCACTCCCGAGAACCGCCGAGTACATCACCCTCAAGATGTGGGAGTGGTTCGCCTACGAAAATCCAGAAAAGGGAGTGATTGAGCGAATTGCAAAGCGATTCCGAGAGTCCGGCCTGCAGATCAAATCTCTGGTCCGAGAGATCGCTCTTTCACCAGAGTTCTACTCCAGCAATAGCGTGAGGAAGCAGGTGAAGAATCCGATCGACTTTGCCGTCTCAACGGCTCGCGCGCTTGGTGCAGGGCAGATCAGCGAGAGCGTTTTCCGGCGGGGACTCGAGAATCCTCGCTATAACGAGGTCGCTGAATTGAATGTCGCTGCCGCCGCTGGATTCTTCCAACCCTACGGAGTTCATAACGCCACCAAAGAGATGGGCATGGAACTGCTCTACCCGCCCGATGTCGCAGGCTGGGTCAGCGGGAAGGGTTGGATTACAAGCGCGACGATGGTCGCAAGGATGAAGTGGGCCGATGTCCTCTGGTTCGATGCGCCCTCCACCCGAAAGCAGCTTGAAGCAGGAATGGGGCAAAGAACAGGGCGCATCAACATCGACGCCAGCCAAATCATGCCGGAAGTGCGCACCCCAACTGAGTTGGTGGATCGCCTTCTATCCTTGTTCGACGCACCGGAGAATGCCAACCTTAGGACGAGTTTGATTGAGGCGGCACAAAAAGCGCTCAACGGTGAATCGCTCTCCCGAGCGAACATCAATACGGTTGCCCGCAAGGTTTCTACCCTGATCTTTGGCTCTCCAACGTTTCAGGTCTGCTAACAACTCGGCGGTGTTGATTTGCGTGAAGTTGTCGTAGTCTAGATACACATCATGCAGGTCGCCGCCGCCCTATTGCTCACTCTCATCAACGGGATTCCCCAAGATAAGGGTGCTCCGCTTACCGCCGAAAAACCGCCATACGTCCAGTTGGATCGTTACGACCCGGATGGAATCGGTGTGAGTTATATGGGCCGAGAAATCGCCCAGGTCATGGGTCACTTCGGTGCCCCTTGGCTAGACCGACCCGAGCGATACGCGGAAGAGGCGCCGCAAATCTTGATCGGCGCGTTGGACTTGAAACCCGGAATGATCGCCGTCGACTTAGGCGCCGGTTCGGGCTACCTTTCGTTCCCGATGGCGAAGAAAGTGGCTCCCAATGGAAAGGTCCTCGCTACGGATATTCAGCCCGAAATGCTTGCGATTATTGAGGGCAAGAAGAAGCGGATGAACGCCAAAAACGTGGAAACCGTGCTTGGGACCACTACAGACACAGGCCTGAAGAACGACTCCGCCGACCTCATCCTCCTCGTGGACGTGTACCACGAGTTCGACAAGCCCTACGAGATGATGACAAGTATGTGGAAATCGCTCAAAGTCGGGGGCAGGCTCGTGCTGGTCGAATATCGGAAAGAAGACCGTAGAGTGCCGATCAAGGAAGTCCACAAAATGAGCGAAGCCCAGGTAAGGAAAGAAGTTGAGCTCTTCCCGTTCAAGTGGGTAACGACCAAGAAGAACCTTCCTCGGCAACACATTATCGTGTTCGAGAAGGTTCCTCCCAAAAAGTCTTAGCGCGTTTCGCCAGATCTCGACCCCGTCGGCTT
>CAZAVC010000423.1:0-2302 GCA_964488265.1 uncultured Fimbriimonas sp. | reverse complement strand
CAAATCTGGAACGCACTCAAGAAGGATATTCCGGGTGCAGAGGAAGGCTTCGGTCGCGGAGAATTCCAGCAAGTCCAAGATTGGTTGATCGAAAAGATCTATCGACACGGTCGAAAGTTCGCACCGAAGGATCTGGTTGTTCACGCAACGGGCAAGCCGATGGACCCAACCGATTACATCGACGGTCTCAATGCCAAGTATCGAGCCATTTACGGCTTGTAAGAAGCGCCAAGGGCCCGCACACGCCGTCCAGATTAAGCTTCTGGACGGCGTGTTTTGCTTTGTCCCTGAATCCAGCGGCACTCCGCATCCGCTCTACTTGTTCACAATCTACGTAGGACCTACAAGATGCTCGAAACCTTCACGTACAAGGACGCCTGGATCACAACGCTCGTTTTTGGCGGCTTGTTTTTGCTGGCTATGTGGGGCAGCTTCTTCTTCTTTGTCCGGTTCAAGAAGCGCGACGATGCACATCGGTATCGGGACTACAACGAGAACGGACCCAAGTTCAAGTAAGAAACCGTTAGAGGTCTAGCTTCGCCGACCGGTAGGTTCGAGTTGGCTCGAATCCATGTTTGCCGTAGAACTCGACAAGGGTGGTCCAGTCGATGATTGACTGCTTGGCTCCAGAATTTGCGAGATGTTGAAGAGCCGCCCCAAGAAGCGCACCGCCCCATCCTTGACCTCGCGTCTTTTGCGACACGCCAATGGGTCCTAGCGATCCCCACTTCTCACCCAAATTGTTGCGCCAAACCGCACCTCCAATGGGGAATCTATGTGAGGCATCCTGAAGCAGAGCGAAACCTCGGACTCTTCGTTCATGGATCAGGCCGTAAACGAAGTCGTATCGACCTTCCTTCTCCACCTTCCAGAGAACGTCGTACTTCCAACGTCCGGGAAACTCATCGTCGAAGAAAGCCACCAGACTGTCGTGGTCTCCGGGGGTTAACGGTCGAAACTCAACGCCCTCGGGAAGCGGCTTCGGAAGTTCGTAGGTTGAAAGGTCGCGTTCGAGATCCACCTGCTCGCCCCCAAACTCAAATCCTTCCACCATCAGCAGATCGTTCAGCGCGGGTACGTCAATTGGAACACCTGGGAAAAAGTGCTTGGAGTCGGTGCCGAATACAATGCGGGTGACTCCACGCTCGCGCAATATCTTTTTCGCTTCGCTCAGAAGGTCGATCGCGATGGAAGGTGAGGAAAAGGCGATGCAGTTCAGATGAACTGAATCGGGGTCGTTGACTTTGAAGTAACGAGTGGCAGGCTTTTTGAAACAGACAAAGCCAAGCACACCGCCATCGTCGTCTAGCTTCACGAGCGAGACGCCCCAATCCATGAGCGGTGAATCAACTGTGTTTAGGGAAAACAGTTCAAGGTCGGTTTGGTACCGCGCAGGATAGAAGGCATTCCATCGCTCAACGATCTTTTCAAGCGGAATCCCGCGCCAATCCCTTGTCATCCTTTATGTTCCCTACTCGCCCGAAAAAGCTATTCGCTTCTTGCAAGAAGGTACCGCAAATGATCGCTGTAGAGGGTCAATGCTTCGCGCGTTCGCATGATACGACCGATCATGTGCCCGTCGTCGAATTGAAGGAAAGTCGCTAGGTCCGAGGCAGCGGTGAGAGCCTCAAATGGGTCGCAACCCTTACCCGACGCTTTGAGACCAAATTCTTCGTCCTCCAAACTAAGTCGGACGTAGGCCAGCACGTATGGGCGGATGGTCGGATACGACTCTGCCATGTACGCCTTCATGCTCGCGTATCTCTTCTCAAGCTCTGGAGTCGGCCCAAACTGAGCCCCGTCGACCAACACTTCGACCGTCTCTTCGAACTTTTCGTAAAACTCTAGCAGGTGAGCCTGTCGGGCCTGCGGGGAGAGACTCAGGTCTTGCTCTTCTCGGTCCCGAATGTCCTTGATCGCAATTCGGATGCGATTCAGAACCGTTCGACCGATACCCGTAACGCCAGAGAGCCCCCCGGAGCGAGCGGAAACGTCCACGATTAAGCCTCACTCCCGATCGCAGAGGCACCCTCTGCCGCTGATCGCTGCACGAAGTTGATTTTGAGGTCTCTCATGACGTTCTGAATCTGTCGGCGATCCCCTTCATCGTCCAGTTGCTGCTCAACCTGGCTCCCTAAGAAGGTAACCACGTCGATCGCGACCTTTGCCTCGGCGATATTTGGCTCCAACTTCCCGCTGAGCGGGTCGGGTCTGAGACCGAGCTTGGCCCAGGCAACAACGACCATCTGTTCGAACATCACCAAGAGGTGATCGTAAACGGTTGGGGTGGGGGGTGTTTCCG
>CAZAVC010000422.1:0-2325 GCA_964488265.1 uncultured Fimbriimonas sp. | reverse complement strand
CCCAGAAAACGGGTTAGACTGAACCTATGCTTTCTTTAAAGAATTTTGCTCTTGTTGGCTTATTGGGGAGCCTCGCAACCGTCTCTCATGCCGATCTGATGTCGGAGTTTTCCATTACGAACGGTAATCCGAACGGCGCCTGGAGCTACGGTCAACTCACGACCCTTGGTGGGAGCTTTATGGCTGCCGACGTTGCTGGGACAGGGATGGCGGGTGGAGCCACCTTGGACAGTTGGTCGTTCAGCACAACCACTTTCCCGGTGATCAGCGAGCTCATTTCCGGATCGCTGATTGGCTACAACGGTGGTGACGGACTGATCTCGATTGGAGAGGTCACCATGCACCCAGGCCCTTCTAACGAACTCGCCGCTATCCGTTACACGGCTGCATCCGCCGGTCTTTTCGACCTTTCTGGCTATTTTGGGGCGGGCGACGGTCTTGGCGGCGGTCAGTACGGGAAAGTTGATGTCTACGTGTACAAAAACTCGACCCAGCTCTGGTCAGTTTCCAATACGGCCAGCACCCAAGCGTTCTCGTTGCCTGCCGTTTCCCTTGCGGCAGGTGACAAAATCGACCTCGTAGTGGGCTTCGGTGCGGATGGGTACATCTACGATTCCACTCCGGTCAACCTCTCGGTCACCCCGGTGCCAGAACCGGCCACGATTGCCGGATTGGGTCTGGCCCTGGCGGCATTCGCCAAGCGTCGACGCAAGTAAGTTGTGTTCTTAGCCCAGACCGCTCTGGTCTGGGCTAACCGTCTGGACGGTCCTTCCCGATTCTCGGGACGAGATGGACCACGCCGGACCTTCGGTAAACCCGACCCCTAGTGAGCCTTCTCCCAGGTCTTAAACTCACCCGACAAGGCCACATCCCCCGACTCGGGGTCGTAAACACCACACGGCCCACCCGGCTCCGACTGCGCAATCGCACCGTCATCCAATCGGGACCCATCCATGCGATAGACCGGGAAGTAGTACTTCGCCACCTGATTCGCCTCTGCGGCGATGTAGTGACCAATCAACGTCCGGCGGAATCGCGTGTCGCTCTTATTGCGGTACGAGCCGTGGATCACCGAACCGTTGAAGAACAGCACATCCCCGCGCTTCATGGTCGCCGGGACCAGTTGCGTCCCCGGAGGCAGAGGGGTTTGCGTGTTGTTCCACTGCTCAATGTCCAGACCCTCGGTAACCTCCTGGCAGATCACGGGAAGCCCATCCGTATTCGGAACCAGCATCATGCAGCCGTTCTCTTCGTCGCAATCATCCAGGGCCATCCACGCGGCAATGCAAGTGCCTGGTTCGACCAAGAGATACATGTTGTCTTGGTGAAGGTTCTGCCCCCTGGCTCCGGGCGGTTTGAAATACACCATGGTCTGCACCGCAAACGGCTCTTTGCCGCAAAGTGCGGTGAGATAAGCCGCAATGCGAGGGTCCACCATATAGCCAAAGGCCACATCATCTCCGCGATGAGGCTGAAGAAGTCGGGGATATCGCTTGAGAGGATCGGGGTGGTTCGGGTCCACCTCGCCTTCCGCCCAACCGTCGCCGCCCCGCTCAATCATGCTCGTGAAATGGTCCGAGAAACGGTCGCACTCCTCGGGTGAGAACAGTCCACGAGCAATAGAAAAGCCCTGGGTTCGATGCTGCTCGAGCACACTTGGATCAACAGGGGCGGGATCAACGGCGATCATAGCCTTATTATCGAACGAATCGGGCACTGACGGAAAGTCGTTTCCCAAGTACCTTCAACAGGAAACGACCCTTTACGCAATTGACTTACTTTTTAGCGTCGGTCCCTTCGGCAGTGACCTTCGCGAGAGCGATGGCGCTTGAGCAGCGACCCCTTCCATCATCAAACCAATCTCGAATAAGGGCAACAACCCCAGGCTTTCCCTCGCCCACATACTTCTCGCGCAGCTTGCGATAGTAGGCAAGGATGGGTTCGGCCTTCTGTTTGAGGTCAAGGTCCGCCTGATTCGGCCGGTGACCTTTGGGCACCGCGTAAACAAACCGATTGGTAGGACTCTCGAAGGTGGGAATGTGCAGGAAGTCGCGTGGCACCAGCTCCTTTGTTTTTCGGCCCTCATCATCCGCCTGGACAAAGAAATCCACCGCATGGTCCGGATAGCCAAACAGGTAGCCGTACCCTCGATTGCGCTTGGAGGTGTCGTCGACCTCAAAAGCCATGGTGATCTCCACCGGGTGCGAACTCGGGGATAGACCGAAGAAGCCAAAGAACTTCGCCTTTTCGGTCACCTTGGCCCGTACGGAATCGCGATGGTAGAGGAATCCGTCAAGGTACCGGGTGCCCTCGTACACACGAGTG
>CAZAVC010000421.1:0-2326 GCA_964488265.1 uncultured Fimbriimonas sp. | reverse complement strand
TGTTGCAGTTGAGCGCGATTCCGTGAAAAGACACCCAGCGGCGAACCTTGATACCCATCGCGCAAATCTTGTTCTCGCCCACCCAAACGCCCGAATTCACCGCCAGCCTTTGACCCTTGATACCGAACTCGCCGATGGTCTCGATGACGATCTCTTCGAGCAGCCTTAGCCAGGCATGAAGGTCTTTCCCAAGCGGCTCGAGATCGAACACCGGGTATGCCACCAACTGTCCTGGTCCGTGATAGGTGACGTCCCCTCCGCGATCGGTCTTGGCAATGGAGATGCCCTGTTCCGCGTAAGCCTCGGCAGGGAGCAACAGGTTCTCTTCGTGAAAAGCGGCGCCTAAGGTGAGGACCGGGGGGTGTTGAACCAAAAAAAGGGTGCTCGGTGAGGTCCCCTCGCGAACGGCGGCGACCCTCTCTACTTGAACCGCGTAGGTGTCTTGATAACTAAGCTGTCCTAAATCAACGACTTCGATCGTCAAGCCGGGCTAGCCTCCAGCGTGGCAACCTGCACGAAATCCGGTTCCTCCGGAGCTTCGTTTAAAATGCTGTAGAGTCGCCAACCATCCACCGTCTGCTCGGTGCGCTCTGCCCCTGGGTCTTGATGCAGAGCGATGAATGCTTCAGTGGCAACGATTCCACCCACCGGAGCACCTTTTTCCGAGTGAGCCGCCACGTCAATGACGTCGGCATATTCCACGTCGTGAACGTCTGCCACTACGTCTCCGGCGTGTAAGCCGATGCGAACGGCAAACTGGCCTTTCAAGCGGTTGTGAGTCTGATTGAACCAGGCAATCTCACGCTGCATTCGGCGAGCGGCGGTCACTCCATCGGAGGCTCGATGGAAGGTGAGAATGGCGTTATCTCCGGCGGTGGAAAGGATTCGTCCCGAGTGGTCCCTTGCGACTTGCCGAACCCACTGGTGAAACTGAGCGAAGCAGTGCTCGACGGTAAGAGGGTCCTCGCCCGCTTTCAAATCACGGCTCTTCACGATGTCGACCACCATGACCGCGATGGTGGTTCCGCCTTCTGCCAATCGCCTTTGGACGACCACCATTTCTGCCAACAGAGTAGCGGTGTCGCCCATCTCACGCTTGCGAACGTTTTCGGCGGCAAAGTAGAAGGTCGAACCCAAGTGAGTGAACCCGGCAAGAAGTAGCATGACGATGCCGCTGCCGATAACGGTCCCAATGTGATCCCAAACATACTTGGGCCCGAATTCACCGATGGGAATGAGGAGTGGGGCGGTGCTTGCCAGCAAGAAGTAGCCGACAACCTTGATCACGTCTCGCATGCGAATCTCGGCAAATGCGAGCAGACACACCCAAACAAAGCTAAGGAGACCAATCAGTCCGGCGATGGTGCCACCGATCATCTGCATGACTCCGTCGGCTCCGGTCCCGTCGGTTCTCAGCCCAAAAGCGAAACTGATCGCTACTCCGACAAAGCCGTAGGCGAGCCCACTGATCCAACTGAGCCGGATGGAATTGCTCCGGAGACGCTCCAGGAAGCGAGAAGACTCTACGATCACGGTTTCGCCGGATTCCAATCGTTTGCGCAGGCTGAAGTAGTAGGCCAACAGCTCCTTACGATTCAGTTTTGTCGCGCGACTTTGTTCCTCTCGGTCGGTGATAAAGATGGCAACGCACACCGTGGTGAGAGAGCACGCCGAGTAAACCGCCCCTAAAACGAGACCCGCAAAGACGGAGAGAAATGCTCCCATCCCCACATCGATGAGGGACATTCCTTTACCGGCCCGGGCAACGATCCACCAAAGGAAACCTGTGATGGCGACTGTTGCCCCAAAGATGGCGGTTCCAAGAAGAGCCAAGCGAGACTTGGCTCTTTGAAAGAGAAACGCGAACTGGTAGACGACCATCACCACCGCTCCAACCACGCTGGTGATTCCCAGGGGCAGTCGAGCGGGATGATCTTCTGGGAACCCCCATCGACGGATGTGCTGAATCAGAAAGAACCAGATTCCCCCGGCAATCGAGGTGACGGTTAAGAAGACGATCGGGTTTTGGGCGAGGCGTTTGAACGCTTCTTGGATCGGAATGAGCCTTCGGCGAATACGATTCCAATCGAACTCTCGCGTACGGCGCTGTCGAAGGCCCTCTCCCCGCAAGGCTTTAAAGAGGATCGCTTCCGCAACGGGCTTCGGAACATTGAACCGTTCGCAAAGGTCGTTCGCACCTACTGTTTTCAGGTCGGCTTGGTTGAGATAACCAACTACCGCCTCCCAATCTATGGCAACGCCTTCCTCGGGTTTAGGGAGTATTGCTTCGTTAACAGACATTGCCAGAATCATTGTATGACGCCGA
>CAZAVC010000420.1:0-2329 GCA_964488265.1 uncultured Fimbriimonas sp. | reverse complement strand
ATCTGGGTGCTTCGCTTCGAACCAAGCCAAGAATCGGGCCATTTCGTGCGGAATCCTATCTGCGGACGGAGCCTCGAAATGCACTCTTTGTCGTCCTATCGGGCCACTAACCACCTGCATCGGGCCTTCTCGATCATCGCGCCAACTCCCGACCGTTATCTTGTAGAGTCCGCTTCGCCCCGATGGAAAAAGCGCGGAGTGCCACCCAAAAAGGCGGTCCTCATCGAGGGGCGAGTCATATCGCTGAGTGGCGTCCAGCATCATTTCCACCACGCCATCCACTGACCGATCAGGCACGGGAAGACCTGCGAACTCCATCCCTAGTCGTCTCGCAATCGACGAGCGAACTTGATCCGCATTGAGCCGCTCACCTTCGATATCGCTGGACTTAGTAACGTCCTCCGTCAGCACCTGGAGCACGGTTTCTTGACGGACCTCGAAGCCAAGGGTCGCCATTGCCGTGAACAGAGCCCCTCTTTGAAAGTGAATTTTTGCGAGGTCTCCCGCTAACGCGCTCTGGTCCCACCTGAAGTTGGGCCAACCCTCCATTTCATGGATGTAGCGCGCTGCCATGATGTGAATATACCGTCTATTCACATCATTTTTGATTTGATTAGACCGTGCTAATCAAATCACAGACTCAAAATTTGCCGTACCTCGAAAGAGGCGGCTAGGACCGACTCGCCTGAGCAACGGCTTTGACCATCTTCACCATGTTGGTGAGCCCCAAAGACTTGCCCATGGAGAGCTCTCGACCAAAGATGTCGAAAACGATCTCTTCCGGCACCTGAGCGACCTCATCGAGGGGTGCGCCGGAAAGTCCCGTGTCTAAAATCTGAGCGAGAGCCATTGCCGAAATCCCCTGCGGATTATCGACGGCGAACTTGAATCTGAGACCCGCGCCTTGTGGCTCGGTGCCAAGAAAGACTTCCGATTCGCAGCCGGGGACTTTGCAAGAATCGTCCCGGATAACATCGGAAGGCGAGAAGTTTTTGTACTCCTCGCCCATTCCGATCAGCATGTCGATGCGTTCCTGACGGTCCGGAAACATCGCCAGGGTTTCAATGTGCTCTTGAAGTTTTGCAGGGATCGCCATTACCGCTCGATCGGCACGCCGACCAAGTTGCCCCATTCCGTCCAAGATCCATCGTAGTTGCGGACGTTGCCGTACCCGAGCAGATATTTGAGGACGAACCAGGTGTGGCTGGATCGCTCGCCGATACGGCAGTAAACCACCGTCTCGCTACCGGAATCCAGACCGGCTTCACCTTCGTAAAGCGCCTTAAGCTCGTTTATCGACTTAAAGGTGCCGTCTTCGGCATTGATTGCCTTTGCCCAGGGCACGCTCTTAGCGCCCGGGATGTGACCACCTCGAAGAGCGCCTTCGTTCGGGTACGCCTCCATGTGCAAGCGAGTGCCGTTGAACTCTTCGGGAGATCGCACGTCGATGAGCTTGCCGTTCTTTTCAATGTGCTTCAGAACATCGTCTCGGAACGCTCGTACGGTTGAATCGTCCCGGTTAGAAGCCACGAATCCGGAGTTTTTAGCTTCGGGAATCTCGCGGGTGAATGCTCGTCCATCCTTTTGCCATTTGATCCGCCCACCATCGAGGATGCACGTGTTCGTCACGCCGAACAGCTCAAACACCCAAAGGGCGTAAGTTGCCCACCAGTTATTTTTGTCGCCGTAGAGCACGACGGTGGAATCGGGGGTGTAGCCGATTCGGGAAAGCAACGCCGAGAAAGCCTCGGTCTGCAGGTAATCCCGACGGAGAGGATCGTTCAGGTCGCGCGTCCAATCGACTTCATAGGCTCCAGGAATGTGACCTTGACTGTAAAGGAGGGGGTCCTCGTTAGACTCGATCAGAACGAGGTTCTCATCGTTCAAGTGCTCTGCCAGCCACTCTGTTGAGACCAACTTGTTGGGATTCAAACCCTTCTCTTCCACACTGCTTTGCGTTGCTTCCAAAGTCGACATACGAATCTTCCTACGTTTGTATAGTTTGACACCGCCGACCCGTCGCGACCTTTTTTTCTAGGTTTTCATCGTTCCGGCAACTCTTATTCCTAAGAACTGCGTAGGGAATCGTTTGGGTTGGGCATGTTGATTTGGAAAAAGGGTGCGGCGGCTTTGCGCGTCTTGATGGGTGGGTTGTTGATTGGATTGCTAACGCCGGTGGGTGTAGCCGATCCTTTTGGATTCAACTTTGACGTCCTTCCAAAAACGAAGTTAGAAGTCCCCTCGGCGGAAACCAACATGACGGTTCCGAAGCTTCCTGCGGCCCGACTGACAAAGCCGCCGAAGATCGACGGCGTTTTGTCGCAGGACG
>CAZAVC010000419.1:0-2343 GCA_964488265.1 uncultured Fimbriimonas sp. | reverse complement strand
GAGGAAGAGCCGAAATCTGGCACCCCCGTGGTGCGGTTGGGTGTCTACTACCATCGCAAAGGCGACTACGTCGGCGTGGACCTCCACGACGGATCTTGTCAGGCGTATCACCATTTGGTCAGCCGAGGTCGCCGCAAGATTGCCTACCTAGTCAACCGTTGGGGTAATCGCGAGGGCGATACCCGCCGAGACGCTTACTTTGAGTCCAGCGCACACTTTGGGTTCGAGCCCAACGTTCTGATTGCCGAGAGGGCGACCAAAGAGGCGGCGAGAAAGGTTGTTACTGCTTCTTTAGCGGAAGGCAAACAGTTCGACGCGATCATCGCCTTCAGCGATGAGATGGCGATCGGCGCCTATCGAGCGGTGTTGGATGCAGGGCTTAAGGTGCCCGACGACGTCGCCCTGATCGGTTGCGACGGCATTGACGATTTGGAGTACATGGATCCGCCGATCTCCTCCGTTGTGCAACCCACAGAACAGATGTGCACCATGGCGTGGGACTTCATGAAGAATCGCCTGGAGGACCCTGCCATTGCCGACCAGCAAGCGGTTCTCCAGGCGAACTTGGTGATTAGAGGCTCTTCCCTTTAACTTGTTCCGGGCTTAGAGGAAAAGGCCGCCGTCTACGGTGAGCGTTTGACCGGTGATGTACGCCGCATCGGGTGAGGCGATGAAGAGCACCGCCGCCGCGATATCTTTCGGGGTACCGAGTCGACCCGCGGGCGCGCGGCTCACCACGTCGTTCTTAAAGTCCTCGGGCAGATTCTCCGTCATGTCGCTTTCGATGAACCCCGGGGCAATGGCGTTGCAGGTGATTCCTCGGCTGCCGTATTCCTTGGCAGTGGTGAGCGTGAGACCGATGAGCCCCGCCTTGGAAGCGGCGTAGTTGGCTTGTCCGGCCTGACCGTGCAAACCGATGACGCTGGTGATGTTCACGATTCGACCGTAGCGAGCCTTCATCATGCTCTTGCTGGCGGCTTTGGTCACTAGGAACGCACCCTTCAGGTTCACTGCCATCACGCGGTCCCAATCTTCTTCCTTCATGCGCAGCATCAGGGTGTCGCGCGTGATTCCGGCGTTGTTGACGATCACCGACGGGGTTCCAAGCTGCTCAAGGACGGCTTCGATCATGGAGTCGACGGCGGCGGAGTCGCTGACGTCGCAGGCGAGACCAATGGCTCCGTTTCCAATGGCGTCGGCGGTTGCCTTAGCCCCAGCTTCGGTGGTTGCCACACAAGCGACCTTCGCTCCTTCGGCGGCGAACGCCTCGGCGATGGACTTGCCGATGCCTCGGCTGGCTCCGGTCACAACAACCACTTGATCTTGAAAACGCATTCCGCTCATCTGTCTCGATTCTCCAAACCGGTCACGGCTTGATGAGGTTCAGGATACCGATTTGAAATCAGCTCTTGATTGCCTCGACCGTCGCGTCGAGAGAGGTGGTATCGATCACCGAGTGACCGTGAGCTTCGCGATCGATCCGCTTCAGCAGTCCGACCAGCACCTGCCCCGCGCCGCACTCGACGAAGTCGGTAATGCCCTCCGCGAGCATCGCTTGAACCGATTCGGTCCAGCGGACGGGGGAGCGGAGTTGATCTTCTAGCAACTGCGGCCAAGATCCCTTATCGCCAGGCTGCACCGCCGAGGCGGTAACGTTGGCATAAACCGTTTTTCCATCGGTCCAAGGGGTCGCATCCAACGCGGATCGCATCTCTTTGGCGGGCGTTTCCATGAGCGGGGAGTGGAAGGCGCCGCTGACGTTGAGCGGAAGAACCCGCTTGGCGCCGGCTTCGGTGAGTTTGGGTGCCGCTGCTTCCACCGCGCTCTTCTCTCCGCTGATGACCAGCTGACCGGGACAGTTGTCGTTGGCGATCACCACAACGCCATCGACAGTATCGAGAACCGCTTGAATGGCGTCGCGCTCTAGACCAAGTACCGCCGCCATACCGCCGACCACCGGGTTGCCTGCGGCGTCTTTCATGTCTCCGACCGCCGCCATGAGGTTGCCACGAGTCTGGACCAGCTTCGCTCCGTCTTCAATCGAGACCCAGCCGGCGCAGGCGATCGCGGCGTATTCGCCTACGCTATGACCGGCAAAGACTTCCGCCTCGATTCCCGAGGATCGGAGGCATTCGTAAGCCGCTACCGAGGTGGTGTAAAGAGCCAACTGGGCGTTTTGAGTGAGCGTTAACGTTGCAGAATCGGCCTCAAAGCAAAGCTTGGCAATGTCGACTCCGGTTGCTGCTTGCACAGCGCCGAACACACCCTGAGCCGCCGGGTGGGCGTTGTAGAGGTCCAGGCCCATTCCAGGCGTTTGGGAGCCTTGTCCGGGGAAGATTGCGG
>CAZAVC010000418.1:703-2347 GCA_964488265.1 uncultured Fimbriimonas sp. | reverse complement strand
CCCATTGGCGGACATGCAACCCAAGGGGCAACTATCCCGTTTCCCTTAGTAGCAATGACCGCCGTCTTGGGAAGCCTGTTTACGCTGTTTGTGCTCCTGCTCGCCGCCGCTTGGTATGTCGCGGGGAATCGGTCGCTCAGGATCGGTAACGCCACCATCGACTTCAATTCCGAGTTTCTGACGGGTGCATGGCTCCTCACCCTTTTCGTCGGGCTCGCGCACGTGTATCGAGAACATAAGCGCATGCTCTGGGGCTAGAATCATTTGTGAAGAAATTCGCTCCGGTTGTCGGATTCGCCGTTTTGTTCGCTTCGGCAATGGCTCAGGAAGCAGCTAATCCTAAACCTGCGCCGGAAAAGAACAACGGTGCCTTTGTTGCCATTTTCTGCAGCCTGATCGCCGTCGGAATTAGCGTCGCAGCGGCGATCAATGCTTCTAGGTCCAAGCAGGCAAGCCAAAAGGCATCGGAAGGCCACGATTCAGAGAATCCCGCCTCGTAATCATTGCATCAGAAGACGAATGACCTCGAGCGCGGCGGGAGTGCTGCTCATGGGGTTCTGGCCCGTGATGAGGTTTCCGTCCACCTTGATGTATGTGGTGAAGTTGGGGCCTACGGAAACCCGTCCGCCTTCTTGCATCAACTTGGATTCCAGCAGAAAAGGAACCTCGCCTTCCAGTTTCATGGCCACCTCTTCGGCGTTGCTAAACGCAGTGATGCTTCGACCCTTTACAAACGCAGAGCCGTCGTTTCGCTTCACGCCTACAAACGCCGCCGGACCGTGACAAACGGAAGCGATCGGCTTCTTGGCGTCGTCGAACTTTAGAATCACGGCCGCCAGGGTGCCATTGTTCGGGAAGTCGAACATGGTTCCATGTCCACCCGGAATGAACAGGGCATCGAAGGTAGAGGGGTCTATGCTCGAGAGTTGTACGGTCGTTTTAAGAAGGATCCCGGATTCTCCCCAAGCGGTTGCACCGGCCCCCGATTGGAACTCGGCGGGTCGTTCTAGGCTACGAGGGTCTAACGGAGTTGCGCCACCGTTAAGGCTTGCGACAGTAACGTTCATACCTGCCTTTTTAAATTCAAAGTAAGGGGCGGCAAACTCTTCTAGCCATAGACCTGTCGGTTTCCCGGTAAGCGTTTTGTCGGCGCCTGTCACCACCATAAGGACTGATTTGGCAGCGATGGAGGGCTCGGTGGTAAGCGTTGCAATAAACGGAGCAATCATCATAGGAATCCGTTCCTACGCCAGAAAGCTAGCCCGTACTCTGCATTGCCGCAGCGAGTCCCGCGATGCTCTGCAGCAACGCTTCTCGCCATGCCCCCGACTGCTCCTCGTCAGAAAGCGTCTCCCAGCGATTCATCAAGTGAATCTGGATCGCGTTCAGCGGGCGCGTAATCGGGTTGCGGAAATCTACGGTGCGCTTCACCACGTTGCCGACCCCAAGGAGCTCTTCATTACCGGTGATCGCTAATAGCATTCGCTTCGTTCGCTCGAATTCTTCGCGAATCTCGTTCCAAATCGAGGCATCCGCACCGCGTTCGATGGCGCGATTCGCGTACTCCTGCGCCGTATTCATCTCTGCACGCACCAACTCCAACTGGGCGTTGTCTACCACGGTGGCAAAAAACGGCCCGTGGCG
>CAZAVC010000418.1:0-693 GCA_964488265.1 uncultured Fimbriimonas sp. | reverse complement strand
GGGCGATACATGGTTCGGAGCGTTTCTAAGTTGTCGGGGGTATCGGCGAACTTCTCAAAGGCGGCACCCACTCCGAACCAGCCGACGAGCAGCGTACGACTCTGGACCCAAGCGAAGTTCCACGGAATTGCACGTAAACCTTCAATGCCGCTGAGAGCCTTGCCAGGTCTGTAAACCGGGCGAGAAGCGATTGGAAGCAGTGAGATCGGCTCGATCGGGGTTGCCTGTGTATAGAACTCCCAAAAGCCGGGGTGATTGTAAACCAATCCGCGATAGGCGGCGCGCGAGTCGGCCTCAAGACGCTCCATCACCTGCCCGTAAGTCTCTTCGGAAGAATCTTCTGCAGGGGCACAAGCGGCAATGAGACAGGCGCTCACTATCTGCTCAAGGTGTCGGTGGGCAATCGTCGGAACTAAGTAGCGGAAGCTAATAACCTCACCCTGCTCAGTGAATCGCACCTGATGGCGGTGCGGACCCGCAGGCTGGCTAAGAATGGCCCTGCTGGCGCGACCGCCGCCCCGACCCACCGTGCCCCCTCGACCGTGAAAGAGCCTCAACTCAATGCCCGTCTTTTCAGAAACCTTGGAAAGCTCGTAGATCGCCTTTTGCAGACTCCAGTTGGCGGCCAAGTAGCCACCGTCTTTGCTGGAATCGCTGTAGCCGAGCATCACCTCTTGGTAAGGAACGGCCAGG
>CAZAVC010000417.1:0-2363 GCA_964488265.1 uncultured Fimbriimonas sp. | reverse complement strand
CGGGGAACGACGGGCAGGGGTCGCGAGTTTTGCCAAGCGGTTTACAAGAAGCTCGGCGTCGTCGAGATCGATGATCAGGCGGCGGCGGTGGAGTACCTCACGGGCAAGTTTTCGTTCATGAACAAGGACCGCGTGGGGATTCATGGCACGTCTTACGGGGGTTACTCCTCCATCATGGCGTTGCTTCGACACCCGGACGTCTTCCACGCCGCCGCCGCTTCTAGTTCGGTGACCAGTTGGATGAACTACGACTCCATCTACACCGAGCGGTACATGGCAACGCCGCAAGTAAACGCCAAAGGCTACGAGGAAGGATCGGCGATGACGTACGCGGGCCAGCTCAAGGGTCGGCTGATGCTGTTCTATGGCACCGCCGATGACAACGTTCACCCCACCAACACTCACCAACTCATCGTAGCGTTGGACAAGGCGCAGAAGCCTTACGAGCTTCAGGTTGGAGTGGATCAGGGTCACGCCGGGCTACCGCGAAACAAGACAGCGGCGTTCTTCATCGACGCTCTAATGAGAGGGAATCTTCCCAAGTAAAGGATTTACACAGAATTCTATGTAGAATTCTGTGTTACCCTTAAGTTCATGGCCGCCGTCGATCTCAACCGAATCCAACCCGTTTCTGAGTTCATTCGCAACTACCGAACCGTTCTCACCCGGATCAACGACTCCCGAACGCCCGAGGTGCTGACGGTAAACGGTGTGCCCGAATGCGTGATCATTGACCCCGCCACGTACCAGGAACTGCTCGAGATGTCAGAGCGGGAGCGGGTTCGACGAGCCGTAGAAGAGGGTCTCGAGGAGATCCGTCAGGGTCGTGCCGTGCCACTAGATGTGGCCATTAAGGAGATCGAGGAAAAGCTTGGCTTTTGAGATCGAAGTCTCTCCAATCGCAATCCTGGATATTACGGACTACGCCGCTTATATCCATCTCAAAGAAGGGTCAGTCGAACCCGCGAGAAGGTGGCGAGCCAGATTACTAGAGCTCATCTGGAGTCTTACCGAGAACCCGCTAAGGTTTCGGCGAGTGCCTGAACTTGCCGACTCCCATCCGGCTATTCGCGAAGTGATCTATCACTCACATCGGGTCATCTACGAAGTAAAACCGGAAGAACGAAAGGTAAGTATCGTTCGGGTTTTTCACCAGCGGCGAGAACGGCTGGAGATCACCGACCTGTTTACCGAGATCGAAGACCCGCAGGGCGAGTAACTCGCCCTAGCCGCCCACAACGATCAGCTCCGGATCGGGACCCTCGTTAAACGATGTCACGCCCGATTCGGTCAATACGTACAAGTTTTCAATACGAATCCCATACTTATCCGCAAGATAAACCCCCGGCTCGATGCTGAAGCAATCGCCCGGAAGGAGCGGATCTTTGTTGTCGGACGAGATGTAGGGGTGCTCGTGAACCTGGGTGCCGATCCCGTGCCCAAGTCGGTGGTTGAAGTAAACGCCGAAGCCGGCATCCTCAATCACCTTTCGAGCCGCCGCATCGACATCCGCCCCCGAAACCGTTCGATCCCCACGGTTCGCCAAGAAATCCCGACCCGCGAGATGCGCCGCGTAAACCAGCTTATAGGCCTCGGCGTGCTCCGGATTCACCTTGCCAAACGCAAAGCAGCGAGTGATGTCCGAACAGTAGCCTTCATAGGTGCAGCCAAAATCGACCAGAACCAGGCTGCCGTGCTGCACCGGAGTGTTGTTCACCACGTGGTGAGGCTCGGCGGCGGCGGCATCGATCGCGACGGCGCAGAACAGAGGGGTACCGCCCTGCGATCGCATGCCGTCTTCTAGGAAGTGCCGAATCTGAATCTCCGTCCAGCCTTCCTTCAGTTCCTTCTGTAAGCGCTTGTAGCACTCGTCCACAATGGCGCCTGCCTTGTGCATGCGCTCTTGCTCCAGGGCATCTTTGGAGCGCATGACTCCTGCCAGCACCGGACCGGCCGGTTTGTAGAGCGCGGCAGGAAGCGCGTCTTGCATCTCCAGAAGCATCTTCGCCGGAAGGTGATCGTCCACCAGTGCGATGGCTCGGCGCAGGTTCCACTTTTCGGCAAGCTCTTTGAAAAGGGCCAGAGGATCTTCACCGTCTCGCCAAGCCGAGATGTTTTCAACACCTGCTCGTTTAGCTTGATTCTCGCTGAGCGCCGGACAGATCAGGTGATACTCGCCGTGGGCGTTGATGCCACACGTCATGAACCGCTCATGGGCATCTTCGGCAAAGTCCAAGAAATATCCCAGACTCACCGGAGTCTGCAAGAACGCCACGTCATATCCGCCGTCTCGCAGCAGGGTCGCCAACTTCTCTCTTCTCGCCTGAAAAACGCTCATTTTCTCGCTCCGATGATAGAACGTT
>CAZAVC010000416.1:0-2380 GCA_964488265.1 uncultured Fimbriimonas sp. | reverse complement strand
CCCATGGTCGCAGAATCTGTTCCGGCTCACTGGGAGATTGCCGAGAAGCTAAAACTTCTGGACCTACCGCGCGGAGCGAAGATTTCAGGTTCGGGATTTGCCCTCTATACGGGCTGGGGCGCACGACTGCAACGATCCCTTTTCAGCTACATGGTCGATCATCAGACCACGAATAACGGCTATCAAGAGGTCTACCCGCCGTTCCTGGTGAACCGGGCCTCGCTCATCGGCACCGGCAACCTTCCTAAGTTTGAAGAGGACCTCTATAAAACCAACGATGATCTTTATCTGATCCCAACCGCGGAGGTGCCCGTCACCAATATCTTCCGCGACGAGATTCTTGAAGCATCCGATCTTCCCACCCGATACGCGGCTTACTCTGGTTGTTTCCGAAGAGAAGCCGGAGCAGCGGGCAAAGACACGCGCGGTCTGCTCCGCATTCACCAGTTCGACAAGGTTGAATTGGTCAAGTTCGTCAAGCCTGAAGATTCCTATGCCGAACTGGAATCGCTCGTCGCCGACGCGGAGTCGGTTTTGCAAGCCCTTGGGCTGCATTACCGAGTGATCGAACTCTGCACGGGCGATTTAGGCGCCAAGGGATGTAAGTGCTACGACGTAGAGGTGTGGTCGCCAGGCGTGGGCCGCTACCTTGAGATTAGCTCTTGCACCAACTTCGAGGCTTACCAATCGAGGCGTGCGAACATTCGGTTCCGCCGAGAATCGGAGTCGGCCCCTGAGTTCGTCCACATCCTCAACGGCTCCGGCCTTGCGACACCTCGACTGTTTGCCGCGCTGGTGGAAACCTACTACCAGCACGATGGATCGGTTCTCATTCCAGAGCCACTTCGGCACTATATGGGCACGGATCGGATCCCCGCAAACTAACTGCTTCGACCCCTCGTCAAGACCGCTCAGGGCCCATTCCGGTGGATATACGAGGGGAACCGGCACACCCATGTGGATTGATTTCCCCAAGTGCGGGGAGTTCGTGTAACTCCTCCAACTTGGGGGAAGTGCATCGGTGAATAACGGCGTAAGAACATCTCAACGGCTCGACACAGGATTAAGGGTCGATCCGCGTGTGCTTCTGAGCAGCCAAGTCTTGCAAATGTCTCAGCAAGAGCTTGAGCAGTCCATCGAAGCCGAACTGAATGAAAACCCCGCCCTTGAGCGGCTGAGCGGTCACGACGAGGCTCTGACCGAGGAGACGATCCTCCGTTCGATTGCTCCACGGGAAATCAAACCGCGTGGCGATGATCGCGAGTTGTGGCGCAGTTTGCCCACCGATGACGATACGCCCTCGTGGATCGACCTCGCCTCAAGCTCAACCACTCTTAGCGAGCACCTGACCGCACAACTGTTGCCAACGATTCCGGCTCAACTTCGTGGAGTCGGGGAATACGTTGTTGGGTGCGTCAACGAAAACGGCTACCTTTACGAACCGGTTGAGGACATTGCCAACGCAACCAACTGCTCGCTTGAGGAAGCTGAGTTGGTCCTAGCCAATCTCAAAAAGTGCGAACCACTCGGCGTGGGTGCTTCTGGCATTCAAGAGTGCCTCATCATCCAACTTCGCAGCCTGGATACGGTCGAGGCCAAAGTTGCCCGCCGAATCGTTAAGGATCACCTAGACGATTTCACGTCTGGTAGAAGGATGAAACTTGCCCGGCGCTTTGGGGTGATGCCTCAAGTGGTCAACGAAGCCTTTGACTTAATCTTGGGCTGCAGCCCGTTTCCGGGCGAAGCCTTTAAGGGCAACTACGAACCCGAAAAACGACTCCCCGCCGTTCGTCCCGACCTGGTGCTACACCGGACCGAGCAGGGATGGCTGGTTTCCGTTGAGGGACCGGAGGCGCACGACTTTGCGATCAACAACTTTTACAACAAGAGGTTGGAAACCCTCAAAGTGCAGGAAGACCGCAAGTCAGTCGATAAAGACGAAAAGCGGCACTTGCAACACTATGTGCAGCGTGCTCAAGACTACATTTCGAGCATCGAGCAAAGGCGCCGAACCCTTCGACGCATTGGGCAGTACCTTGTGCAGCACCAGTCTGGATTCGTGACCACAGGTAGTTATGAGTTCTTGCTTCCGCTCACCCGTTCGCAACTTGCATTCGATCTGGGTTTGCACGAGAGCACCATTAGCCGAGCAACGCAGGGCAAGTTCGTTCAGCTTGCGAACGGAGAGACGGTCTCGTTCGAAGTGTTCTTCAAGCCCGCGCTCCGGGTTCAGAAGATGATCGAGGACATTCTCGCCACCGAGAACCCGGATAACCCGCTTTCCGACGAGCGCATCGCTTCCCTTCTTGCGGAAAAGGGTGTGCACGTTGCTCGGCGAACCGTGAACAAGTATCGGGACCGGACGAAGCTGCTCTCTTCG
>CAZAVC010000415.1:0-2382 GCA_964488265.1 uncultured Fimbriimonas sp. | reverse complement strand
ATCAGCTATAAGGTTCGCACTGGAAAGAACGGCCAAGCGGTGGCATTCGTACCCGCTCTGGATAAGGAACTCACCCCTGAAGAAGTGAGCGCGATGATCCTGCAGAAGCTGAAGGCAGACGCCGAAGCGTATCTCGGTGAGACGGTCGATCAAGCGGTTATCACCGTTCCGGCTTACTTCAACGACGCGCAGCGAACCGCTACCAAGAACGCGGGCGAAATCGCCGGTCTGAAGGTTCTGCGAATCATCAACGAGCCCACCGCAGCCTCGCTGGCTTACGGTCTGGACAAGAAGGCTAACGAGACCATCCTCGTCTTCGACCTTGGCGGTGGAACATTCGACGTATCGGTCCTAGACGTCGGAGAGGGCGTTTTTGAAGTGCGATCGACCGCTGGAGACAGCCACTTGGGCGGAGACGACTTCGACAACAAGATCGTCGATTGGCTTGCAGCTGAGTTCAAGAAGGATCAGGGCGTGGACCTCACCAAGGATCGAGCCGCGGTTCAGCGACTTCGAGAAGCAGGCGAGCGCGCCAAGATCGAGCTCTCGAGCCAGATGTCCACTCAGATCAACCTACCGTACATCACCGCAGTCGATAACGAGCCGAAGCACCTTGACCTCACCCTCACCCGAGCCAAGTTCGAAGAACTGACCTCGGACCTGATGGAGCGCGTGAAGAAGCCATTCTTCCAAGCGATTGAGGACGCAAAGCTGAAGGCGACCGACATCAATGAGATCATCCTCGTGGGTGGTTCAACCCGGATGCCGCAGGTTCAAGAACTGGTCAAGAACCTCACCGGCAAGGAGCCGAATCGATCGGTCAACCCGGATGAGGTGGTTGCAATCGGAGCCGCTATTCAAGCAGGCGTCCTTGGCGGCGAAGTCAAGAACATTGTTCTTCTCGACGTGACGCCTCTCTCGCTCGGTGTGGAGACTCAAGGTGGGATCTTTGACAAGGTCATTGATCGCAACACCACGATTCCGACCAAGAAGAGCCGAATCTACACGACTGCTGCCGACAACCAGCCCGAAGTTGAGATTCACATTCTTCAAGGCGAGCGCCCCATGGCTCGCGACAACAAATCGCTCGGTCGATTCCACCTTGGCGGCATTCCCCCGGCACCGGCCCGAGTTCCCCAAATCGAGGTCACCTTCGACATCGACGCCAACGGCATTCTCAATGTCGCTGCGCAAGAAAAGGGAACGGGTCAGAAACAGGCGATCACCATCACGGGTTCGGGCAACCTCAACCGAGATGAGATCGAGCGAATGGTTCGAGAAGCGGAGATGAACGCCGATCAGGACCTCCAAATCCAGGAGCTTGCGGAGTTGAAGAACAAGGCGGATGCCCTTGCTTCTCAGACTGAAAAGACGCTCAAGGATGCCGGAGACAAGATCGACGAGGCCACTCGCCAGTCTGCAACGGAGAAGATCGAGGCGGTTCGAAAGGCCGTCCAGAACGGAACAGACGTGGAGATTCGGGAGGCGTTCAACGCCCTTGAGCAACTGAGCCACTCCATTGCGGAAAAGCTGTACGCGCAAGCCGGTGAGCAAGGCGCACCCGCACAAGAGGGTCCGCAAGAAGGCGACGTCATCGACGCTGAATTCAAAGAAGAGAAGTAACTTCTTCTTGAACCTAACATGGAACTCCCGGCGGCACGATTGTCGCTGGGAGTTTTTTCTTTACCAGTCTTCAAAATCCGAGCCGTCTAGTGCTCGGCCCGAGGCGCATGCTTTGACTCTTCCGATGTGGGCCCCCGACTTTTCGTAGTCGAAGGTTCCCCCGCAGACCGGATCGTACAGATCTTTGCCGTTGTCGTGAACTCCCGCCGTTCGCTCGTCGAGATACGGTCCCTGCCAGGTCCCTACCGGAACGCCTACCGAAGCTCCGCTCTGATTCATCATTCTTTTCGGCGCGGAAGACTTCACCAAATCGGCGAGATTTAAAGGGTAGAGCCCAGTGTCTTGCTTTGCTCTTTCTACAGCGTCGCGCACGGTGCGAAGCTTCGACTTCAGCGATGACTCGTGGGACGCCCGCTTACCGTGACTGATCTTCGGGACCGCCACCGCCGCCAAGACCGCGATAATGATTATCACGATCAACAGCTCAACCAGTGTGAATCCTCTTCTGGAGTGCATTTGCCCGATGATCCTCTCGTCCGAAGTTCGTAGAGACAGTTCCTTGATTCCACATTGAAAGAGATTTGCTATGGAACATGTTCTTGGAGATAAGACTATCGTTCGGTTTATCGCCGCCGTACTTCTCTTGCTCGGTATCGGCTCGATCATGATTCAGCCTGATACTTCCCGCACCCTCCGAACCGCAGAGAGTGCGGTTCGAGCTGCTGATATTCGAACCGCAGCCGCTGAGGATCAATCCCG
>CAZAVC010000414.1:0-2384 GCA_964488265.1 uncultured Fimbriimonas sp. | reverse complement strand
GGTCTGTGAAGGATTACGCTCTCTATGCGCAATCCGCTTCGGCCGTTCGACTAAGGCCCTACTCTGCCAATGAACTGATCGAGACCGCTACCGCGCTTTTCCGGGAGTATGGAGCCAAGCTCTTGGCACGAACCTTCCTCAGCTCGGTCTACTTTTCCGGAGCGATTCTGTTTCTCTACTCCTTTCTGGTGCCGCGTAGTTTTCAAACGGTGAATCCGAAGTCGGTCGGAGACCAGATGCTGGAGTTCGTTTTGGTTGCCGTTCTGGGCACCGCCGCCGCCGTGCCTCTGATTGCGTTCGGCCTCTCCGGGGTCATGACAACCTGCGCGGTCCTCGTCTCGTCTTGGATTCACGCCGAGGATGTTCAATGGAATCGTATCGAGGCAACGGTAGCAAAGCACGTTCTGAAAGTCGTTCTTTTGATCGTTCGGATTGGGCTCACCGTTCTTGGGGCGACACTGCTTGGGCTCGGGCTGGTCGCACTTTCTGGGGCTCTGGTGAAAGCCCTTGGAACGGACTCCCCTTGGCCGGGAATCTTGACTTTCTTCGGGATTCTGTTCGCAGCCTTCGGCTTTGTCTATGCCATCACCGCACTCAGTCCTAGAGCTTTGGCCGTGTCGGCAATGGTAGCGGAAGACCTTGGCACAAAGGCAGCCGTCGAGCGGAGCAAGTTCTTGGGAAAGTCAAGAAACCGGCTTGAACCGGGAGTTCCGATAGGAACAGCTCTCAATGTTTTCATCGTCGTAACGTTCTTCGTCTACCTTGGGTCGGGCACGATTGTCGGGGTGTTCCCCGTCCAGTCTTACATCGAGCAGGTTGCTCCCACATTAGTTCTCAAGCGCCTTCTCTCTTCGCTTATCGAGATTGGACCACTTGTGCTGGGTGTTTGGATTACGCTTCCCTTCGCCGGAATACTCCTTGCGCTTTCCTATTTCGATCGGCGATCTAGGTTGGAGGGGTACGACATTGCTGAGGTCGGTAAAAGGCTCGGTGGAAGGCGGTGAGAACACAACTCGCCCGAGTCGTGCTTTGGCTCGTTGTCGCCGTCCTTTTGTGTGCGCCGACAAGCGCGTGGGCAGGCTATTGGGGCGATATAGCGACTCGAGCGGAAGGGGCGGGTTCGACAAAAGAATGCGTTTCGATCATTGAAAAGAGCATCGAGGACTACGAGGGCTCGCACCTGGGTAACGCCTTGCAAGAGCTGCGAACGGCAAAAGGAGAAGCGACCGAATCACGAACGAAAGTGATCGCCATCCTCCGGCTGATGGATTCTGCCGAGAGCTTTTCCGCGAAGGCAGAAACCGGAGCGAAATCGCCTTCCGCCCTGGCCGTTTCCATTTTAAACAGACCGGAATTTAAACCGAAAGAACAAGCAAAGAACAGCAACTGGCTCTCCGAAGTTTTTCAGGGCTTGTCTGAATGGCTGAAAAGTCTCTTCAATCAAAAAGAACCAGAGCGCAATTCGAGTTCGCTGAACATGCCAAACCTGCCCGACTGGCTCGGCGGTTTGCTAATGTTCTTCCGGGGTCTGCTCGTCGTGATCACGATTTTGGCCCTAGCGGCTGCCATATTCTTCGCGCTTAAGTTTGCACGTGCCCACTCCCGCACCTTGCTCGACGATGTGGAGGAAGTCCGGACCCGATCGGAGTACCTAGACCTTGCCGAACAACTCGTACAGTCGGGCGATCTTCGACAAGCGATCCGCGCTCTTTACGTGGCATCGCTCCTACGCTTAGATGAGCTCAAAATCGCTCGGTTCGATCGATCAGACACAAACTGGGAACATCTGGCTCGTTTTGAAGCCAGCACCCGGCGACCCGAAGGTCTCGATTTCCGAGCGGTCACGAAGAACTTCGACCGCTTCTGGTACGGCCGAGCCACCGTGCGGATCGAAGACGTTGACGCCTTCCGTCAAGTTCACGATTACCTTGCCCAGATGGAGGTGCCCAAGTGAAAGTTGGGCTCGTTCGAAGGGTGATCTCCATTGCGACCGGGGTCATAGCCGTGTTTGTCTTGGCGGCCCTCATGAGCGAAAAGAACAGCGAAGGGAGCGCCCTTACGACTGATTCGACCCAAAAAGGCGGAACACTTGCCTTCCTCCAATTGCTGCGAGAGTCCGGATTCAACGTTCGAGTGGACTCCAACACCGTTGAGTTCGCCGAAGAGGGCGAACTCGTGATCCTCCCTTACGTTGCCGCAACCGACGTTTCATCCAGAGTCCGCCGTTCCGCGAAACGCGGAAGCCACCTTCTCCTATTGCCCCTTTCGCAAGACCTTTCGGACAACACCTTCGCCGGTTTCAAAGAGTCGGGACCAGCCGAGGTCACCAATCTTTACTCGGGGGAAAAGCTAAAGGTATCGATGGACCTATCGCTCGACGGGCC
>CAZAVC010000413.1:0-2394 GCA_964488265.1 uncultured Fimbriimonas sp. | reverse complement strand
TATGTAATTGGCCCGGATTCTGACGACGGAAATCGAGAGAGAATTGGTCACGGATTACCAGTGAATCGCTTTTGGAACACTCCGCTCAAGGTAACTTTCTCAAGCCCTAGCAAAAGAAGGCGAACTCGACCGATCGGTGCGATTCTCAACCCTTCTGCCTTTCGGGGCGTAAGTAGAAAAGGAGCAATCTCGTGGCAAAACGAATTCTTGTCGTTGACGACGAACCTAGCTATCGAACCCTCATAAGCGTCGCTTTGCGAACGGTTGGCTACGAGATTGTTGAGGTGTCGTCTGGAGAAGATGCCCTTCGCATGCTGCGGAGAAATGAACCGTTCGACTTGGTGGTCCTGGACTACCGAATGCCTACTCTCGACGGTTTAGATGTCCTTCGTGAAATGGTGTCGCTGGCACCAAACACCAAGGTATTGATGGTTTCGGCTTACGGATCGATCGACATGGCCATCGAAGCGATGTCGATAGGTGCGCACGACTTTCTGCGCAAGCCCTTTGGCGGTCAGTCGATTCGAGAGTCCGTTCAAAACGTTCTAGAACGCGAGGAGCCCAACGCTCCGATCGTTTCCGTTTGCCGAGAATTCCAAAAAACTTCCATCAACGGCTACACCTTCGAGGCGACCGAATACGAAGTCGACGAATCCTTCGGAGACATCACCGTGGGGTTTGACGTGATCGGTCAAGGCAACGTGAATCGACACATTAAGGTGGTTCTTCCTGCCTTCATGCAAGAGCTGATCCTCGCCTACATTGACCTGGACCACCCTCCGTGCGGAATGCGCCTCTGGGAAGCGGTTTGTGAAGAAAAACTTGCCTCGTTCATTTGGCAGAACGAGGGGCCGCCTGACACAGGCATCCTCTCAATCGAAGATCTAAGCAGCAATATTAAACTTTGGCTGGATTCGATACTTACCGTCGATACCAACCCTCAACTTCAATCAAGCTCAATACAAAATGCCTGAGAATCGCGGCACACTCAAAATCTTCCTGGGCTACGCGCCCGGTGTTGGTAAAGCAAAAGTTATGGTGGACGAAGCGATCCGCCGTAAATCGCGGGGTCAAGATGTGGTGATCGCCATCATCACCCAGGAAGATCGACTCTTCAGCCAAGAGTTCTCGGCGGACATCACCGAGCTTGAAATGATTCCACCCGCAAAGTACAACTATGCAGGTGAGGAGCGGCTGGAGATGGACATTTCGGCCATCATTGCTCGAAAACCGGACGTCGTCCTTGTCGACAACTTGAGCCACGTGAACCCCTCCGGATCAGCAAGGGCGCGCCGATGGGAAGACGTTGAAGAGATTCTTCGAAACGGCATCGATGTCCTTTCAACGATGAACGTCATGCACCTGGAGAGTCTCAACGACACGATCTTTGAAATCACTGGGAAGCGCATTCAGAACACAGTTCCCGATCGACTCTTTCACGAGGCAGACGAGGTCGAAATGGTCGACCTTTCACCCAAAGCCCTCATGAATCGCGTGCGTCGGGGGGACGTTGTTGCCAAAGCCGATATTGACGGCGCCCTCAAGGGTCTCTACCGAGAAGTCACGCTCAATGCTTTACGGGAGCTCGCTATGCGCGAGATCGCCGGGCGTGTTGACGAAGACCTCACCGCCTTCCGAAAGTCGAGCAACATCATTCGGCCCTGGCAAACTTCGGATCGAATGGTCATTTGTATCAGCCCAACCCGGTCATCGTTACGCATGATTCGACGTGGTTGGCGTCTTGCTCAGAAGACCCACTCCGAAGTGAAGGCGATTTACGTGCCGGAAGAGATGAACGAGGTGAGCACACGAATTCTTGCCGATGACAAGAAGCTGTGCGAGCGTCTGGGCATACCGGTTGTCCGCCTGGACGGCGAAGATCCCAGCGAGGCGATCATTAGCTACGTCCAAAAGAACAACGTCACCCAGATCATCATCGGTCATACCGACCGAACTCGCGTCCAGGAGTTTCTAAGGGGATCGCTGCTTCTTGAATTGGCGAAGCAACTCAAGACCGTCGACATCATGGTGATCGCCACCGAGACGAACGACTAATTCAGCCAACCTCAGCGCTTCCAGCCCGGCAGGAAAGGAGCAAAATCTTCAAGCTTTCCGCCGGGTATCAGATCGATACCTGCCCACGACTTGAGCATGTACAGGCCGTAAAGCGCTCCAATGGTTACGACAACTGATGAGCTGATCGTCATAAACCCTTCTGAGAAGGATCGGACGATCCACGGAGTTCGCATCAGTCCTAGCCTTAGCCAAAGTAGGCTCATCCACTCCATTAATGTGAGCGGGTCTACCGAGTGGACTACCGCCTGAGCAGGCGGTACGACAAGGTAGATCACCTCGGTTTCGGGCTGTAGCTCTGGCTGTTGTTGACGTAACGCG